>NZ_JAAKEE010000015.1:0-60771 GCF_011038995.1 Adlercreutzia sp. ZJ242 | reverse complement strand
GACTACGAGCTGTTCCCTGGCAATCAAAACGATATGACCACAATGCTTCCCATGATGAAGAAGGCTGGCTTGAGGGATTCGTCAAATCCAGATGGAGAGCGCGTGGTCGTGGTGGCCGACAAGGGGCTTAACACCTCTGACAACATAGCAGCCTGCATACTCGACGGTAACGGGTTCGTCCTCTCGCAGTCCGTGCGCAGGGCGACCAAAAAGCTCAAAGACTGGGTGCTCGACGATGCCGGATATGTCGAGTCGGAGTCGGGCCGGTTCAAGGTCAAGAGCCGAATCTCTGGCAAGGCCGTCTACGTCGTGAATCCAGAAGGCAAAAAAGAGCGCGTCATGGTGCCAGTCAAGGAGGTCGCATTCTGGTCGCGTGACTTTTACGAGCGGGCGCGTCACGAACGCGCCAAAGTCATCGAGAAGTCGAGAGCCGCTATAGAGCGCGGCGACATGTCGGCGGCCGTGGTTCGCAGCTCGGCACGCTACGCCAAAGATGTGCCCGTGGTTAAAGAGACCGGTGAGAAGGCCAGTCACAACTGGGTTCTCGACGAAAAGAGGATCGCCGCCGACGCTGCTATGGACGGCTACTACTGCATCATTACCTCTGAGCAGGAGTGGGGCGAACATGAGATCATCGAGGCATATAGGGGGCTTTCCCGCATCGAGGACTCTTTCCGTGTGCTCAAGTCCACGATGGAGGCGCGGCCAGTCTATGTGTGGACGGAACCGCACATACGGGCGCACTTCCTTGTCTGCTACGTGGCGCTCACCATCATGCGGCTCATGCAGGCCGACGTGGAGCGCGCGACAGGGTCGCGCCCGTCGGCGCAGGCTGTCGCCGACGCGCTTGCCAACATAACGGGCCATCGCCTCGATACTAACGTCTATCACTTCGACTACCGCACTGATCTCACCGACGCGCTCTGCGACGTTGTCGGCATCGACCTGTCGCGCGAGGTCATGACCAAATCGCAGATGAGCAAGGTGATGTCGGTTGTGAAAAAACCGAGAGACTAGGCTGTTCCACTACAGAAAACGTCATGAGAAAAGAGGCCGTTTATCCAGGCCACATAGGGTAAACGACCTCTTTTTGCTGCAAAACTTGGGTGTTAGCACAACAGTCAAGGCGCAAGGAGCCGCTCCGGAAAAAGCTGCGGAATGCGAGGGCGAGCGCGAGGGGCGTCGCCTCGGGCGCGGGGCGGGCGGGTGCGGCGGGCGGAGCGGGCGACGCGGGCGGAGCAGGTGACGCAAGCACGCTCGGCGCGGGCGGGCGCGCGATGCAAGCGCCCCCTACTTGAACTCCACCACGTACAGGGCGTTGGTGGGGCCCATCGCCGACTTCCCTCCCCCGACGTCCTCGAGCGGGCTCGTGTGCGGGTCGCCCGCCGTGAGCACGCCGACGTCGCCCGCCTCCACCAGGCCGCAGGCCCGCACGGACTCGCGCGCCTGGTCGATCACGCGGCGCATGTCGCCCTGGGTGTCGCCGAGCAGCGCCGTCACGCCCCACGAGAGCTGGAGCTGGCGCATGACGCGCGGATGCGGCGTGACCGCGAAGATGGGCACGCGCGGGCGCAGGTTCGAGATGAGGCGCGGGGTGCGGCCCGACAGCGTGGGCGTCACGATGCACGCCGCGTTGAGCGCCTCCGCCGTGGTGACCGCGGCGATGCCCACGGCGAGCGAGGGCCGCGCGTGCGTGCGGCTGCGGTCAGGGAAGCACTCCTCGAACAGGTGCGCCTCGTTCTCGCGCGCGATGTGCGCCATGGCACGCACGGCGCGAACCGGGTGCGCGCCCACCGCCGTCTCGCCGGAGAGCATCACGCAGTCGGTGCCGTCGTAGATGGCGCCGGCCACGTCAGCCACCTCGGCGCGCGTGGGGCGCGGGTTGCGGATCATGGAGTCGAGCATCTGGGTGGCCGTGACAACCGGCTTGCTCTCGCGGTTGCACGCGCGGATGATCTGCTTCTGGATGTGGGGGATGCGCCACGCGGGCACCTCCACGCCCAAATCGCCGCGCGCGACCATGACGGCGTCGGCGGCCTCGATGATCTCGGCTGCGTTGCGCACCGCGTCGGCGTTCTCGATCTTGGCGACGATGCGGATGTCGCCCCCGCCATGCGCGGACAGAAACGCGCGCACCTCGCGCACGCCCGCGCCGTCGCGCACGAACGACGCCGCCACGTAGTCGAAGTCGTTCTCGATGCCGAAGAGGAGGTCGGCGCGGTCCTGGTCGGTAACGGCGGGCAGCGGCACACGCACGCCGGGGACGTTGACCGACTTGCGCTCGCCGAGCAGGCCCGCGTTCGCCACGCGGCAGACGATGTCATCGCCCTCCACGCGCTCGACGGAAAGCTCGATCAAGCCGTCGTCGAGGAGGATGGAAGAGCCCGCCTGCACGCACGAGGGAAGCACCGCGGCCGTCTGCGTGACGCGCTCCGACGTGCCCTGGCACTCCTTCGCGGTGAGCGTGAACAGCGCGCCCTCCTCGAGCGCCACGGGGCCGCCGCCTGCGAGCGTGCCGGTGCGGATCTCGGGGCCCTTGGTGTCGAGCAAGAGCGCGCACGGCACGCCGAGGCGCTCGCGCACGCGCTTGAGGCGGTCTATGCGCACCTGGTGCTCCGCATGGCTGCCGTGGCTGAAGTTCAGGCGCGCCACGTTCATGCCCGCCTCGATGAGCTCGACGAGCGTCTGCTCGTCGTCGACTGCCGGTCCTAGCGTGCAGATGATCTTCGTGCGCTTCTCCATGGGACGCTCCTCGGGCTCAAACGGGCTCAACGGGCTCGGAATAACCACTCGTCTCATGATAGCGTTATTCGGCTGCGGGAATCATACCGTTCTCTGCCAATTCCACGGGAAAGGGAGAAGAGATTGAAACAACCTACTGCTGCTCCTCGCGCAGCCAGAGGCCCGTCTTGCCGCCGTCCTTCTTCAGCAGGCGCACGTCTATGATCTCCATGCCGCGGTCGACCGCCTTGCACATGTCGTACACCGTGAGGCACGCCACGCTCGCCGCGGTGAGGGCCTCCATCTCGATGCCCGTCTTGCCGGTGACGCCGCAGGTGGTGGTCACGTGGATGCCCACGCGGCCGTCGACGCGCTCGCCGGCGAACACCGGCGTGCACTCCACCTTCGCCTTCGTGATGTTGAGCGGATGGCACATCGGGATGAGGTCGCTCGTGCGCTTGGCGGCCATGACGCCGGCCACGCGCGCGCAGGCCAGCACGTCGCCCTTCTTGGCCGTGCCGCCCGCGATCATCTCGAGCGTGGCGGCGTGCATGGCGATGAAGCCCTCGGCCACGGCCACGCGCTCGGTGTCGGCCTTCTGCGACACGTCCACCATGCGGACGTCGCCCTTCTCGTCGATATGGGTCAGATGCTGGTCAGTCATCGGTGTCTCCTTCGTAGGTGAATGCAGGCGGGGCAGGCGAAGCCGGGGCTACCCTCCGATTTGCGACATGCCGCGCTCGGTCCCCACCTTGTCGTGGTGGTCATCGGGCTTGGCGCCGAGCGCCTCGAACAGCACGGCGCGCACCGCGTCCTCGCCGCCCTCGCGCAGGGCCGTGCGCACGTCGTACTCCGTGTCGCTGAACAGGCACGGGCGGATCTTGCCGTCGGCCGTCAGGCGCAGGCGGTTGCACTCGCCGCAGAAGTGGCGGGACAGGGGCGAGATGAAGCCCACCGTGCCCTGCGCGCCCGGGAACTGGAAGTAGCGCGCCGGGCCCCAGCCGAGCGGGCGCCCGCTCCCCGCGTCCACGAGCTCCGGCAGGCCCTGCGCCCGCGCGCGCTCGTTGATGAGGGCGTAGAGCTCCTCGCTGGGGATGACGTCGTCCTTGCCCCAGCCGCAGCCGTCCGCGCCCGAGCTTTCGCCCACGGGCATGTACTCGATGAATCGCACGTGCAGCGGGCGGTCGACGGAGAGCTTGGCGTACTCGAGGAAGTCCTGGTCGAGGCTGCGCACCACCACCGCGTTGATCTTCACCGGGTTGAGTCCCGCCGCCAGCGCGGCCTCGATGCCCGCGAGCGCGTCGTCGAGGTTGCCGCAGCGCGTGACCATGCGGAACTGGTCGGCGTCGAGCGTGTCGAGCGAGATGTTCACGCGCGAGAGGCCCGCCGCCTTCAGGTCGTCCACCATGCGCGGCAGAAGCACGCCGTTGGTGGTCATGGACACGTTCTCGATGCCGGGGATCTTGGTGATGGCGTCCACCAGGTCGATCACGCCCTTGCGCACGAGCGGCTCGCCGCCCGTGAGGCGGATGCTCTTGATGCCGATGCCCGCAGCGATGCGCACGAGCTCCTCGATCTCCTCGATGCGCAGGATGTCCTCGTGCCTCAGCTGGCTCACGCCGCCTTCGGGCATGCAGTAGATGCAGCGGAAGTTGCAGCGATCCGTGAGCGATATGCGCAGGTAGTCGATGGTGCGGCCGTGTGAGTCCTTCAAGATGCTTCCCTTTCCGTTCTATCGCCGCCCATTATACATGAACGCGATTAGTTCTCACGCGGGATCATCCGCCACGGCCCGGGAGGACGAGGGGAAGCGCAGGCAGGCGGCGAAGGGGCGGAGGCGCCGCGGGGCGCTGGGGGCCGCATCGAGAGCCGACCTGAAAGATGGAGCAGCGATCCGAAAGCGAGCAGCGGGCAGCGGAGAGCACGTACGTCATCCCCGCCTCGAGACGCGAAAAGGACGAGGCTCGGCGCAGGAAGGCAAGGCGAAGCAGCACGTCAGATCAGGCGCACGCCTGCTTTCGCGCTCCTGCCGCGGCGCTGGATGTCAGCCAAGCTCGTCCTGAGCGCCAGCTTGCGCGCATCGTGGTCATCGAGCGACACCCGCATGCGAACGCCGAGCCGCCGCGCAATGCCCGAGGCGATCCGATCCATCTCGCGGAGAGACTTGAGCTCCGCGTTCGTCACCGTCACGACATCGTACCCCAGAGCCTTCAAGTCGTTTCGGCGACGAGAGTCGCGCACGAACCTCTCGTCCCCCGAATGCCACTCGTCGCTTTCGTACTCCAAGGCGAGGCGCGCGCCCCTCCAGAGCATGTCGGGGGTGATTGCCTCCCGATCGATCAGCTTCCTCTGAGATTCGGTGAGCACGATACGCTCATTCAGCGCGGGCTTCGGCAGGGCATATCCACCCATGCGCAGAGGAAGCGTGAGCATCATGTCGACGTCAGTCTCCCGAGGCGAGGCCGACCTCTCGGAAGCGCGACCACCAGCAGGCGCATCTCCCGAACGCCGCGCATGCCCGAGGCGCTTTTCGCAAAGCTACTCACCCGCGACAAATTCGTGATCGGCTGGCAGCCGCTGAATCCGCGCACGTCATTCTCGTTAAGCACGTAGCAGCCGCACAGCTCGTAGAGCAAGCGAAGGAGCTCGATCCTCGTCAGGCGCGCCGCCATCCTGAGCGCCAGATACTCGGGAGAAGCCACGTAAACGCCCTCATTGAGCCGGACGAAAGAGCCTGCTGGCAGGACGCCGCCGAAAACCCGATACGACACGTCGCAAGTCCTTCGAACGTCAGACGCACGCGCCACCAAAGCGCAAACCGGCTCGTCGGGCGCACGAAAATAGTCACACGCCGCCACTATGTCGCTTGGAGGCGGCGACCCTTCGGGAACGGCCTTCAGGCGCGCAGGGGCGAACTGGCTGAGCTGCGAACCGCTGCTCGCCCTCCAACGCCAGAACCACATCGCCGTGTCGTCTGTGAGCAATATCGCCATGAGGGCACTCTACTCCTCGCGAGCCACACGACGATGCAGAACTTCTCGGGATAGGATATCGCTATCGAAGCCCTGTGCGATTTCACGCCCCCGCGCAATTCGCATTCCTCTCCGCGCGCTCCGAGGACTCCGCGCCCCACACGGCTCGCAGATCTCCCCCTCGCAGCTTGCGGATCTCCCTGCGCAAAGCTGCGCCTAAGCCCGCGCCCACGCGATTTTCGGGCATCCCGCGCAACGCCGCATTCCAATCCGCGTGATTTTAAGCGCCCTAGGATGTGCGTGCAAAATTCCGGAGCGATTTTGGCAGAAATCTTCAGATATTGGTCAATCCAGGTGCTCCAAAAACCGCTCAGAGCCGCCATCGAACGCTTCGCGAGCAACGGTAGCAACAGCGACCAGGTGTTTTACACAAAGACACACTGTCGCAATCGGTCAAGCAACCTCTAACGCCCCGCGAAAAGACAAACAACTGCAGATTTCTGCCAAAAACGCCCGTGAAATCTGCACTGCCCGCAAAAATGCCGAAAAGAAACGGCGTCGCGAGCCCCCGCATGCCCTGGCACACCGCCCTGGCACACCGCCGCCGCCCGCCATGGGCGGGGCCGCGCCGAGAGCAGCTACTTCGTCACCAGGTAGATGCGGTCCTTCGGGATGTGGACCCAGACCTCGTCGCCGGCGTCGAGCAGCCGGGCCGGGTCGACGTCCACCTTCCCCACGCGCCAGAACATGTGCTGGTGCAGATACTTCATCTCGTCCTCGGTGTGCGCCACCGTGGGCACCGCCGACTCGTCGCGGTCGACGAACCCGAGGAGCAGCGTGCGCTCGAAGCGCGAGTCGCTCGCGCGGTCGACGCGCATGCGGTAGTTGTTCTCGCCCGGCCCCTCGGCGCGCTCGACGTAGCGCGCGCGCACGCCAAGGTACTTCACGTCGGCCGGCACCTCCTCGTCGGTGGCCACGCGCACGCCCCACTTCGGCAGCCACACGCAGTGGTCGCCCACGCGCTCGGCCGGCGTGGCGTTCTTGCAGCCCGACAGCTTCAGCGCCGCGGAGGACTGCGGGCGGTTCACCAGGTCATCGCCGGTGTCGATCTCGAGGATGTGCCCGGACTCCACCACCGCGATGCGGTCGCAGAAGCGCAGCGCCTCGTCGATGTCGTGGCTCACGTACAGGATGGTGCCGTCGAACGCGTCGAACAGGCTCACGAGGTTCTGCTCGAGCACGCCCTTGAGGTGCGCGTCGAGCGCCGAGAACGGCTCGTCGAGCATGAGGATGCCCGGGCGCGCCGCGAGCATGCGCGCGAGCGCCACGCGCTGCTGCTGGCCGCCGGAGAGCTGCGCGGGGTAGCGCGCGTCGAAGCCCTCCAGGCCGAAGCGCTTCAGCTCGCTCTGCACGATGGCGTCCGCGTCAGCCCTCGGCACGTCGCGCCCGATGCCCGCCGCCACGTTCTGCGCCACCGTGAGGTTCGGGAACAGCATGTAGTTCTGGAACAGCAACGCGGTCTTGCGCTGCTGCGGCGTGAGGTTGATCCGCTCCTCGGAGTCGAAGAACACCTGGCCGTTCACCACGATGCGCCCCTCGTCGGGCTTCTCGATGCCCGCGATGCAGCGCATGGTGAGGCTCTTCCCGCAGCCCGACGCGCCCAGAAAGCCGAGCGTCTCCGACCCGGCCTCGATCGACACGTCGAGCGTGAAGGACGGGAAGCTCTTCTTGATGCTGACCTCCAGGCTCATGCTAGTCCTCCTCGACGCGACGGCGGTACTTGGTGGTGCGCGCGCTCCACCAGTTGATGAACAGGATCACCACGAAGCTGAACGCGATGATGACGGCCGTCCAGAACCACGCCACCTCGCCGTTGCCGTTCATCCACTCGAAGTAGATGGCGATGGGGATGGTCCGCGTGACGCCGAGGTAGTTGCCCGCGAGGAACAGCGTGGCGCCGAACTCGCCGAGCGCGCGGGCGAACGCGAGCACCGTGCCGGCCGCGATCGAGCTCCACGACAGCGGCAGCATGAGCTTCACGAAGATGCGCGCGTTCGACCAGCCGAGCGTGCGCGCCGCGTCGAGCATGTTGGGGTCGAGGTTCTCGAACGCCCCGAGCGCGTTGCGGTACATCAGCGGGAACGCCACCACCACGGCCGCGATCACCGTGGCCGGCCAGCTGAAGATGAGCGGGAACCCCACGTCGATGAAGAACTGCCCGAACGGCGTGTTGCGCCCGCACAGCCACAGAAGCACGAAGCCGCACACCGTCGGCGGCAGCACCATGGGGATGGTGAAGATGGAGTCGCAGATGTTCTTGGCGCGGGCGGAGATGTTGAGGCAGAAGTACGCCGCCAGAAGGCCCAGCACGAAGATGATGACGATGGCCACGCCCGTGGTCTTGAGCGTCACCCACAAGGGGCTCCAGTCGAGCGCGGCAAGGAACTCGCCGGCGGCCGCGAGCCCCGTGGCCTTCTGCGCGATGCTCACGTCGGCGGGGCTGGCCAGGCGCGCGAAGTCGGCGAAGGAGGGCTTGGCGAAGAGGGGGTTCTCGCTGTCCGTGACGTCGGAGCCGTCGGCGCCGATCACGAACGCGTACACGTTGCCGTCGACCTGCTGGTCGAACTGGAAGCGCACGCCGTCCACGTCATAGGTCGTCTCCGCGGTGAAGTGCCAGGCGGGGACCTCCGCGAGCTCGAGCGAGCCCGCGGCGTGCTGCGCGTCGAGCGCGATGAGGCAGGACTTGAGGAGCTGCTGGTCCTGCTCGTCCGCCACGTCGACGCCGAGCGTCTGCGCGAGGGCGGCCGGCACGTAGGCCACCGCGTAGTCGCGCATCGCCACCACCTGGGCGAAGGCGCCCGCCTCCTGCCCCACCAGGTAGGAGTAGCCGCGGTAGGCGCCGTCGACGGGGCGGTTCGTGCCCTTCTGCGCGCGTGAGAAGTCGCTCATCGCGAAGCTTGCGCCCTGCGCGAGGGCCGCGTCGCCCTCCGCGCTCACCTCGACCTCGGCCGTGTCTGCGGCGGCCGAGCCTGCGGCGGCCGGCGCGCCCGCCTCGCCTCCCGACCGTTCGGCCTGCCCGTCCTGTTCGGCCGCAGCTGAGCTCGCAGCGGCAGCCGAGCCTGCGGCCGCAGCCGCCTCGTCGGCGTACGCCAGCGTCCCCGCCGAGAGCAGCCCCGCCGCCAGCGCCAACGCCAATGCCAGCGCCAGCGCAAGGCCCGCGATGAACGTTCTTTCGCGCATCATGTCCTTTCCCCTCGCCCCTCGAACTCACCCATTATATAAGAGAGGATGGACGCGCGCGCCCATCCTCTCTCGACTCAGCATGATCCCATGTGAGAACCACTGAGCCCTGCAGTCGGCCGTGCCAGCTGGCTACGCCAGCTCGAAGCCCCACTCGGCCCAGATCTTGGCAGCCTTCTCGCTGGTCAGGCACCAGTCGAGGAACTCGGCGGCCGCCTCGGCGTTCTTGGAGTCAGACGTGATGGCGCCGGGGTACACGATGTTCTTGTGCGTGTCGCCCGGCACCTCGCCCACGATCTCGACGCCGCCGAAGCGGTACACGTCGGAGGTGTACACGAAGGCAACGTCAACGTCGCCGGACTCGGCGTGCTTGCACACGTTGCCCACGGAGGTGTCGAGGACGGGGGTGTAGCCCTCGGCGAAGGAGCCGCCCTTGCCGGAGATGTCCTTGCCGGTCTTGCCAGCCTCGTCACCTGCAGGGACGTACACGCCCACCGTGGAGAGCGACTGGCAGGCGTAGTTGCCGGCCGGGACCGACTCGTCGCCCACGCAGAAGGTGTACTTGTGGTCAGCGATGTCCTGCAGGGTGACGTCCTTGAGGCCCGAGCCCTCCTTCGAGACCACGACCAGGTCGTTCACGAACATGTCAACGCGCGTGGACTTATCGACGTAGCCCTTCTCCACGGCGGTGTCCATGGAGCCCTTCGAGGCGGTGATGAGCAGGTCGGCGTAGGAGCCGGCGCCGAGCATCTCGTTGAGCTCGCCGGAGCCCTTGTACTGCGTGTCAAGGAAGGTCACGTTGTCATGGCCGTCCTCGACATAGGCCTTCTGAACGTCCTCCATAGCCTTCGACAGCGAGTTGGCGGCGAACACCTGCAGCTCGACGGGCTCGGCGGCCTGGGTGGCGGCAGAGCTGCTCGCGGAGCTGGCTGCGCTGCTCGAGGAGCTGGCCGCGTTGCTGCTCGAGCAGCCGAACAGGGCGAACGCGCCCACGAGCGACAGCGCGAGCACTGCCGCGGCTATCTTGCGAGTTTTCTTCATGTGACGATCCCTCCTTGACAAAGCAATAGATAAGCGCCTATGCGCTGATGAGTATATTATCCTTCCGATAATATATAGTCAATGAGAGATTATTACTTTTTAAGGATGATTGGCGCGAGCGGCTGTTTCGCCGCGCCTGCCCCGCCTTGGGGACGCGAAAGCGGAAGCGGTCGAGCGGGCGCGGCCTACCCCCACCTCGCGGACGCGACGCGCGAGGCCTTCCCCACCTCGCGGACGCGAAAGCGGAAGCTGCCGCGCGGCTGCGCCCGCCCCTACCCCACCTCGGGGGCGCGGCCCGTCTCGTAGATCGCGAGCAGCTGGGCCTCGGTGAGCACGGGCACGCCGAGGGCGACGGCCTTGTCGTACTTCGAGCCCGCGGCCTCGCCGGCCACCACGAAGCTCGTCTTCTTCGACACGCTGCCGCTCACCTTCGCGCCCATCGCCTTCAGGCGCGCGCCGGCCTCGTCACGCGTGAGGCCGCTCTCCGCGAGCGAGCCCGTGAGCACGAACGTGAGCCCCGCAAGCGTCTGGGGCACCTCCTCGCCGGGCGCCATCACCTCGTCGGCCATGGTCACGCCCGCCGCGCGCAGCCGCTCGATGACGGCCGCGTTGTCGGGCGTGCGCAGAAACACCCACACGCTGTGCGCGATCTTCGGACCGATGCCCTCGACCTCGGCGAGCTGCTCCTCCGTGGCCTGCGCGAGCGCGTCCATCGACGGGAAGGCCGCCGCGAGCGCCTCGGCCGTGGTCTTGCCCACGTGCCGCATGCCGATGCCGAACAGCACGCGCGCGAACGGGCGCGCCTTGCTCGCGGCGATGGCGCTGACGAGCTTCGCCGCCACCGTGTGCCCGAGCCGGATGGGCTCGCCGTCCTTGTTCACGCGGCCCATGTCGAGGCTGGCGAGCTCCGCCTCCCCGAGCGAGTAGTAGTCCGCCACGTCGGTCACGCGACCCGACTCCACGAGCCGGCTCACGATCTCCTCGCCCATGCCGTCGATATCGAGCGCGCCGCGGCTCGCCCAATGCAGCAGGCGCTCGAGCGCCTGCGCGGGGCAGTCGATGGAGATGCAGCGGAAGGCCACCTCCCCCTCCTCGCGGATGACGGGGCTCGAGCAGCTCGGGCACGCCGCGGGCATCTCCCACGCCTGCGCGCCGTCCGGGCGCAGCGAGGCCACCGGCCCGAGCACCTCGGGGATCACGTCGCCCGCCTTGCGCACGATCACCGTGTCGCCCACGCGCACGTCCTTGCGGTGCACCTCGTCGAGGTTGTGCAGCGTGGCGCGCGCCACCGTGGAACCCGCCACCACCACGGGCTCAAGCTCGGCCACGGGCGTGAGCACGCCCGTACGGCCCACCTGCACGGTGATGTCACGCAGAAGCGTGGTCTTCTCCTCGGGCGGGAACTTGAACGCGATGGCCCAGCGCGGCGCGCGCGCCGTGAAGCCGAGCGCCTCCTGCTGCGCGAACGAGTTCACCTTCACCACCACGCCGTCGATCTCGTAGGGCAGCTGGTCGCGCCGCTCGACGGCGCGCTCGCAGAACGCGCGCACCTCCTCGCGCGTGGTGCAGCGCGCCACGTCGGGGTTCACATGGAAGCCCGCCTCGCGCAGCCACTGGAGGAGCTCCCACTGGCCGGGCAGGTTGAGCGCGGCCTCGTCGGCGATGGCGTACATGAAGGTGGACAGGTCGCGCGAGGCCGTGACGTGCGGGTCCTTCTGGCGCAGCGAGCCGGCGGCGGCGTTGCGGGGGTTGGCGAAGGGCGCGCGCCCGCTCGCCTCGGCGGCGGCGTTCAGGGAGTCGAAGCTGAACTTCGGCATGTACACCTCGCCGCGCAGCTCGAGCGGCTCGTCGGCGGGAGCGGTCCCAGCGGCGGCGGCCGCGGCGTCGGGGCCGGCCGCGTCAGCCCTGGCGGCAGCATTCCCGCCGGCCTGCGCCCCACGCGCCCCGCGCACGGCCTTGAGCGCGCAGGCGCGCAGGCGCAGCGGCACGTCCTTCACCGTGCGCATGTTGGCCGTCACGTCCTCGCCCGTGGTGCCGTCGCCGCGCGTGGCGGCGCGCACGAGCGCCCCGCCGGAGGCAACGTCGTAGGAAAGCGCGATGGACGAGCCGTCGATCTTGAGCTCGCAGCACAGAGGCGGCAGGCTGCCGTAGGCTTCCACGATGCGGTCCATCCACGCGTCGAGCTCGCCGAGGTCCATGGCGTTGTCGAGCGAGTACATGCGCCGCGCGTGGCGCACGGGCGCGAACTGCTCGCCGACGTAGCCGCCGACGCGCTGCGTGGGGCTCGACGGGTCGACGAGCTCGGGATGCGCCGCCTCGATCTCGCGCAGCTCGCGCATGAGCGAGTCGAACGCGGCGTCCGAGATCTCGGGCGCGTCGAGCGCGTAGTAGCAGTAGGTGTGGTGCTCGATCTCGCGGCGCAGCGCCTCGGCGCGCGCGGCCGGGTCGGTGGCCGCAGCCGCGAGCGCCTTCTCGTCGAAGAGGCTTTCCTGGTCGCCCGTTCCCCTCGCCTGCGCCTGACCGTTGCCCATGATGCACCCTTCCCTTCGCGTAAAAAGAGCCTGGCTCGCATCTGCCCCAGGCTCTTGGTTCTCATCTGCGTATGTTATCACGTCAGCGCGCGAAACCTCACACGTAAGGCACGTTCGTCGGCGCGATGAGGCCGAAGGTGGCCATGGTCACGCCGCGCATCGCGAGGAACACGCCGAGGAAGACGGCGAAGGCGACGGGGAGGAAGACGAACATGATCCCGCACAGCACCGACACGATGCCGTTGGCGAGCATGAGGCCCCAGCCCGGGCCCACCTTGCGCAGGCGCACAGCCGACACGATGGCGATGACGCCGTAGCCTATCACGAACGCGCCGGCGACCCACGGGATGACCGCCGCCGTGATGATCGGGTGGAGCAAGAACATCGCGCCGAGCACGAGGTTGCACAGCGCGTTCACGAGCGCCCAGCCCGAATGCTCCATCTTCTTGCGGAAGCGCACGTAGGCGACCATGTCGAACACGCCCGCAATCAGCATCATCACGCCTACGAACGCGGCGATCGTCACCAGCGTGAGGCCCGGCCAGAAAGCCACGATGAGACCCGCGATGAAGAGCGCGACGCCCGAGAAGAACAACCCCCAGTCGCGCTTGCCCTTGGTGCCGCGACCGCCCGAGCCAGAGCCGCCCGAGTGCGCATGGCGACGCGTCGCGCGGCGGCTCGCCGAGCCTCGAGAGCCCGAGCCCCCGCCCGTCGCCGCTGCGTATATGCGCTGCGCAGCGGCCTCCTCGTGCATGCCGCTCGCCGCAGCCCATCCTTGCAAGCCGTTCGCAACCGTTGTACTCATGCCAGCACACTCCTTCCAAAGCACCCGCGTCATCCTCGAAAACTCCTAAAAACCACCATCGTCATTGTCACCCAACCGAGGGGCCGCGAGCGCGAGAGAATGTGAAAAGCAGGTAAAAAAGTACCCGCCCGCAACCCGCTGGTTGCAAAAGCGGTCGAAGCACCCCTCCTCAGCCGACGCCCCGCACCGCCTGCGGGATCGCCTCGATCACGTCCTCGGGGGTCACGCATATGTCGGTGAGCTCCGCAGCGGCGGCGCGGCCCGCCTCGGCGTGCAGCGTCACGCCGAGCACGCAGGCGTCGACGGCGCGCAGCCCCTGGGCGAGCAGCGCCCCCACCATGCCCGCGAGCACATCCCCCGTGCCCGCCTTCGCGAGCGCCGGCGTGCCCTGGCGCACGGCCACGACCTGCGCGCCGTCGGACACGAACGTGTCGGGGCCCTTGAGCGCGACCACGCAGCGCCAGGCACGCGCGAGCTCGCACGCGAGCGCTGCGGGCTCGAGCGCCTGATCCACCTGCACCGCGCGCGCCAGGCGCGCCGCCTCTCCCCCGTGCGGCGTCACCACGAGAGGGAGGGCGCGCTGCGCGCGCTCGTGTGCCGCCGCAAGCCCCGCGTCAGTCGCGAGGATGGAGAGCGCCCCGCCGTCGACGAGCACGGGGGCCTCCACCTGCATGAGCGCGCGCAGCACGAGGTCGGCCTCGACGGCGCCGGAGGCGTCGAAGCCCGGTCCAACCACGCAGGCGCACGGACGACCCTCACGTGGCGCGATCTCGCCGAATCCTTCCCAGGTGTCCCAAGAACGTACCACCAACGATGGACGGCTCGCACGCACCGCGCTCACGCTCTCGGGCGCACACGCCACCTCCACGTACCCAGCGCCCATGCGCTGGGCGGCTAGGGCTGCCAGGGACGCCGCGCCTGAATATAACGCCGAACCTGCCACCAGCGTGAGCTTCCCGCGTGTATACTTGTTTGTATCACGTGCCGGCCATGGCAGAAGCGCCGCCAACCGCCCGCCGTCGTATTCGGAAACCTTGAAGACCCCCGAAGCGCCCATCGCATCTCCCTTCTCCCCGTCTTCATGCGCCGATGGTACCACAGCATCACCAGGCAGAAGCAAAGTCAACCATGAGAGCGAGGACGAGCCATGACCCCCAGCGAGACGTCCCATCTGCACGCCATCGACCGCATCAACATCGACGACCATGCCGCCAACGCCGCGGCGGGCGGCGTGGCGAACGGCCTCACCGCCAGCGACACGGCGGGCAGCAGCGCGGCGAGCACCAACCATGCCAACAGAGGCGCGGCTGACAGCGCAGCAAACGGCGCGGACGGCAGCGCCACGAGCACCGCCAACGCCGCTCGCAACGCGCCCCGATTAGAAACCATCGACCGCATAAACGCCACGCGCGATGACCTCGAGGGCCTCGCCGCCCTCGCCATGGCGCTCGGGGCGAGCGAGATGCACGCGCCCGAGGCCTTGAGCTTCATCGCACGCACGCTCGAGCGCTGCGCCCTCGAGCTCAACGGCGTCAGAGACGCGCTCGGCGGCGGCGGGATGGCACCACATCCTTGAGCTTAGGCGACGAGCCCCTGCGTTCAAGACGACGGGGACAAGCCCGCCCCTTCCGCAAAAGGCGCCTTTGAGTTTACAGCCTGCTTGAGGCTTTGCGCCCCTGGCCCATCGGGCCTGCATCACGTACCGCACGCCGCCGACCCCGCATCACGCAGCCGCACACCGCCCGCCCCACGTCAGAGCTCTTGCGCACGATAAAATGTTGTATGTAGTCCGTTGTTGTATATATAACAAACACTTTATTCTGCCTGCATGTCTAGCTCTCTGCAAATACAAGTGGGCCACCGCATCAAGAACCTGCGGGAGGCCGAAGGCGTCAGCCAGGAGACCTTTGCGCTCCGGATCGGCATGGACCGTTCTTACCTGGCCTCCATCGAGACGGGCCGGCGCAACCTCACGCTGCAGAACCTCGCCAAGATCGCGCAGGGCTTCGGAATGACCCTCTCCCAGTTCCTCGAGGGCATCGGCTGACGCTGTCGGGCCGAGAACCACCTATTCTTTTGACAGAAGCAGCATCCGCATAATCATCCTATGCCGACCGCTAATCTTAGACAGACAGCACAGAAGCAATAGGTACAGGGCCAACCCAAAAACCATAAGAGCCAATAGCAAGCAAATGCCCTGCAGCGGGACAATGAGCCTGATTGTCGCCATCAAGGCAAACATGAGAAACCCTATTGCAAAATACGGAGCAGAATCGATTGCGTACTGGCAAAGAGGAAGCCTGCGCCTCGAAGAAAACGTCAGCATTGCCGCGACAATGAGCTCTGTCACAATTGTCACGAGCGCCGCACCTCGCGCTCCCCAAAGCGGAATGGCGAAGTAATTTGCCGAGAGGTTGAATACAGCTCCGGCAACAACTGACGCAATGTACTGTCTATCCATCTTTTTAGGAATCAGGTATTGCTCCCTGAGCACCGAAGCCCAAGCTATCATTGGAACAGTGACGCTGAGCAAGCGCAACAGCACGCCCGTCTCTTCATAAGCAGCGCCGAAATAGATGACGGAAAACAAGTCGCCCACGGCAAGTATCCCAAACATGAGACAGCTGGAAATGATCATGGACAGCGACATCGTCTGTCGAAGGATGCTTATCCCCCGCCGCTCGTTGCCAAAAGAGATCAGATAAGCCATGCGCGGAAGCATGACCGCGCCCAATGCGCTGATTATCCCCAGGGGAACCATGACAATCTTGTCGGCGCAGTCAAAAAAGCCCAGCTGGGCGCTGTCGGACAGCATCCCAATAAGGACCTTGTCGAACACGCGGTAGATGCTTGTCGCCGCCAGAGGAAGGAAGAGAAGAACATTTGGAAGAAAATGACGAGCAATCGCCCTCAGGCTTGTTGGCCGAACGAAGCCGCTAATGTGGCGCCTTAGGCATGGCCAGAGCAGCAGCTGAGTCGTCAAATAGCCTAGCGCCATGATAAGCGCATACAAATAAACGTCTTCCTCGTTTTTAACAAACGCAAAAATGCAGACCGCTGTGGCAATTTTGACAATCGAATTTCTCACCACGGTTGTTTTGAAGTCTTCATCACCCCTGAACAGCCACGAGACGTCCAATGCCGTAGACAGCACGTAGGGAATCCAGATATATGCAAGCACACTTGAGGTTGCAGCCGAATACGCCAGATAAAGCAACATGACAACTGCTCCAGTAATCAGCTGAACTGACATCAGCTCCCAAAACAGCTTGTTCTTGTCGTGCTCGGACTCCCTTTTTGCCGCAATGCTTCGCGTGCCATAGCGAAGCATTCCAAGTGTCGCAAACATGCCGAAATAGTATGCGATGTTGTACGAATAGGAATAGTCGCCCATTCCCGTTGGGCCCAGAATTCGAGATAGGTACGGCGCGGTAATCAAAGGTATGGCGAATGCCAGCACCTCATATATCAAGCTATACAGGAAATTGTTTTTAACGCTTGTCATTCGAACGTTTCGTTTCCGCAAGTGCACTCAGAATACGCATGGCCCCCATTCGGTATGCTATGCTTTTCGCCCCCTCGACCGCATAATCGACAAAGCCAATCCCAAGATACTTTTTTGCCGCAAAGGCTAATGACCTTTGTCGGACCGCTTCATAAAAATCGTCCCCATGTGAATGGGAAGGCGTGCATAAGTCGATCATTTTTCCATGCAGTCGCTCGCATTTCAGCCTGTCAACTTGCTCGAAAAGCGCAGAGGACCCGTCGAGCGACTTCACCAATTCCATACCTTTTTCAGTGCTCACGATTACGCTCGTATAGCCACGGTCGTCATCGTGCTTCCCAGCTAGCTCACGATAGCTCCCGCAATCGAATAGCGTTAAGTCCGAATAGCGCCTCCTTCCTTTGAACCTGCAGGCATAGCACGCTTTCCTATGTGCTATGCCCGAGAAGAAGGCCCTCAGATACGGATCAACCCTTCCGCTCTTGCTGTAGACGCCCTTCTCATCCTGAATCCTCATCGTACTCATGTGGTACCCGTACGTTTTATTTCGAAACCGAATGTCCCGAATGCGGCCAAACCTCTGCTCCGAAAGGTACGCCTCCCAAAGCATGGGGGAAGCCACCCCATGACAAACGAGGTCAACAAGAACAAGATCGTCTGCTGAGGGGAATTCCTTTTTTACCGCTGCCGTCTGACAGGGCAGGCCAAAAAACACAACGGGAGTCTTGGAGGCGATATCTTCGGCAATCGAAGAGAAGACGTCGTTTGAGATCAGGCTGCTCTGCACGTATTTTGAGCCCACGCACTCGGCAGCCTCTTCTTCAGAGCAGCACCTCACATGCTCGACCGCCCACGTCCCTGAAAAGGCAGCCCCGTACGAAACGCCACCTTTGCGCGTTGCCGACCCGGAGATGGGAAGATGCATGCCGCCCGCCGTCGCCCGCTCAAGATTCGCGTCATTGACTGACCTTGCCGCAAATGCCAGGTCTAAGAATTCCGAGGCAGGCGGATGTATGGAGGGGCATTTCAGAAGGCACTTTCCGCATTGAACGCAGGAGTCACCCACCAGCGGAACAAGAAATCCCCTCTCGTTCGGAACCAAGGAGATGCAGTTCACAGGGCAGACGTACGCGCAGAGGCCGCAGCCGGAGCATCTGCATTCGTCCATCGTGGAAACGTTATTGCAGTCCATGCAGAGCGTCCTCCAAAAATCCCATCGACTCATTGCGCCATTTCGCCAGCCTGTTGTCGATGCTCGAGTAGTCAAGGTCAAGGCCGAGAAAGTGCCCCAGATCCTCTTCCTGCATTAAGCAGCCGTTTATGCTCAGCTTCGAGAACAGGCTGTCTATTCTTGTGTTTCTGCTGTTGGCGCCAGCTTTGTCCCTATAGAACGTAGCAAAATGCTTGCGGTGCAAAACGGAAAGCGCGGTTCCGTGGAACGAGTCCGTTAAAACAAATCGTGCATGCCGAATAAGATTGACAAAGTCATCGGGATCAGCTGAGAACATATCGTAATCATCAATCTTTTCGTCGTCTTCAAGGCGGTATCTCCAGTCCCTGAGCATGACAACCGAAAGGCCCGTCTCTTCTTTCAGCGCCTTGCACATGCGCCGAGCATGCTGGTTCGTCCCCAGAAAATAGCAGAGTATGTACTCTTCGCTTACTATCCGATTGTCCGGAACAATATCGTGCCATGCGTCGGCATCAAACAACATGGTAGGATCCAACACCCATTGAGCCTCTTTGCTCCCCTGGGTCACCTCGTGCACGATATCCGCGCCACTCGCTTCCCTTACGCTCAGATGATCTATGCTGGACAAGAACTTCTTCGCACGCCCGAAAGACGCCTTGGGCATGGCGGAAATCCCAAAGCTTGTCGCATATGAAATGCGCTTGATTCCCGGAAGCGCAAATTCCAGGGTGTAATAGCCCGAGCTGTATCCAGAGGGAAGCCAAAGCTGATCGCTGCCCACCATGACAGCCGAGTAGCGCGAAGATCCTCGAATAAGCTCTTCATATCCGCAGAATACGGGGCTCAGCTCAGTAAAGCGCCTTTTGCCATAGTCGTCGAACGAGGCAGCGCGCCTGCTCTGCCTCGCAGCCTCTTCGGGGTGCCGGCTTAGATACAGCCTCCACCTTGCATCTGCCATCAAGCCGGACCAGGCATCCATGGATGTGGTCTTCTTCAACAGCTGAAGAAAGCGCGAAGCCGAGTGATCCTTCTCGTATCGAATCAGCTCATAGTCTATCGACAACGACTTTAATGCCTCGCACGTTGCCAAGGCCTGCAGCATACTCCCGTAATTGTGATTGCCATAGCAAGCGCACAGTCCGACTTTAGGCATGTCAAACCGCTTTCTCGTAGGGTTTTTCCTGAATAGCAGCAAGAAAAACTACTTCCAAGGTGATCATTTGCATCGAAAACACGGATCCTGAGGCCGTTGTGGAAATCAGCAGAACTGCAATGAAAATCAGAGGGAGGGCCAGGATGCCCTTGCGCTTTCCCAGCCTGTAAAGGTCCAACATCACCGCAGCAAGCAGGCCGATCCATGCGAGCAGACCAATAAAGCCGAACTGGGCAAAGATGACAGGCCAGAACGTATCGGTCAGATAGCACGGATTGTCGGGAGCGAGTCCATACACCTGGTCCAAGCCATATTCGTAATACAGCGGAGAGTACGTGGTTTTTGTTGCCCCTGACCCAAACGTGGCAAAGCCGGCCCCCAAGGGAAACCATTGGCAGAGAATGTCAGAAGCGGCGCTCGTCAGCTGGCCTCGCGCCGATTCGGAAGCATCCCCGTAGTAGACGGTCATCTGCGACCGGCCAATAAGAATGGCGATGGCAGAGCAAACTGCGACGACGCCAAAAGACACTCGCTGCTTCTTTCCGTCGTCAAACAAAACGATAAGCAGCATCACCAGAGCCAAAGCCATCCATCTGCTTCGAAGCGACATGAATATCAGCAGCACCGCTATCAGGAAATAGACCGCCCAGCCTCTTTTTCTCTCGACATAAATTGCAACGAAGCATGCAAGGCACAGCGTGACCATGTGCGTGGGGTGGATATAGATGAACTGAAAAGACTTAAGTCCATACCTATGCTCATACGTCATCCCGATGTCGTGCAGCTGGTTCACAACCAGGCAGACAAACATTATGACAAGAAGGACTTTGCTTTCGACAGCCAAGTACCTCATGAAGAACTGCATATTCTTCATGTTTAGCCTGAGGGCCAGGTAAATGAAGAAGAATTTCGTGCAGGCAATAACATCTACGGCAATATAAAACAGGTCTGAGGCGATTTCAGATGCCATGTTCTCGTACAGACCCACGCCTATGATGACCAGCAAGAAGACGAGTATCGCGATAAGCGCTTTATTGTTTATGTGAAGCATCGTTGGCAGCGAAGCGCCAAGGAAGGCAATTGCAACAAGGGTGAGGCACTCGTCAAAATACGAGAAGGTCGGGATTAGCGCTTCAAGTATCGGCTGAAAAAGCAGCAGGTTGAACACCAGCAGAGCAAGAAACTCCACGCAGGTGACTCTGTGCCCGCCTTTGTTGCTAGCAGTTTTCATGCAGCACCTCAGAATAGATATCCGACAGCGCCTGATGAACTATGCGATTATCCAGCCTGGTCTTCACAAACGTTCTGTTTGCTTCAGTCATGTCACTCACCAGCTGCTTGTTGCCAAGCAACAAGCAGAGGGCGTCAGCAAGCCCGTCAACGTCGCCAGCGTCAATCAAAATGCGGCCGTCCTCGCATGTCGCCTCAGGAATTCCGCCGCGCCACGTGGACACGACCGCATTTCCGGCAGCCATGGCTTCGATTATCGACATGGGAAAGCCCTCGTGGTAGGAAGGAAGAACCATTATCGACGAATCGCGCAATAGGCATCGCACACGCCCAGAATCAACCCATCCGGTAAAGCTGACCATGTCGCTCAAGCCGCAATCCTCAGCCAGCTCGCGCACCTGCTTCGTCTCCCCGTCTCCTGCGAAGACGCATGTGAACGAAAAGCCCCGCAACTTTATCTGCGACAGGGCGTTGATCAAGTCATACGCTCCCTTTCGCTTGCCAAGTTGACCGACGAACGAAAGGGAGCCGGGCGTTCCATGGCTGAACTCATACAGCGAACAGTCCACGGAGTTGTTCAACACGACGACATTGCTCAAACCCAGCTCATTGCAAAAGAAGGACTTCCATGATTCCGAAAGAACGATGACGCGGCATGCAGCGGCGAAAGACGTCATAATCGCACGCTTTTGCCTGCGCGTGCATTTTGAATAGAAGAGGTCGAACTCGGCCCCATGCACATGGAAGACAACCCGCATCCCCTTCTTCTTCGCCGTTTTTGCGTACATTATCTTTCTCCACGTGCTGGAGTAGGAAGAGATGTGGATATGACAAATATCGGCTCTCTCGTTGCATATAGTGAATCGAATATACTGAGCAAACGAGTAGCACAGCCGCTTTTGGAGGGAGCCGTCTTTGCAGGAAGGGTGCTCCGCGATATCCCATTCCTCTAATAGAATTTCGCTTTTTCGCAGTGAGCGCATAACAGAAGCCACTCCGCCGGAAGATTCTTCGCTATCAGGGCCAATAAATACAACGCTGCCCTGCCTCATGCGGTCGCCGTCTTGCTTCGCGCGGTCACCACCTTGCCTCATGCGGTCACTGCTCAATCGGAAGGAAGATGAAATCGCCCAGATAGCGATCCAGCGGGTCGGATGACCTGTCTTCCCTTGAGTGGAACGGGTCGAATCCCCCTCCGGTATAAAAAGTCAGCTCGCCAAACAGCGGTATTCCGTCAATGCAGTACCAATCTACCCGCACATGCCTAAAGCCCTCTGCAAGCGACTCGGACAGATCGAGCATTTCCTGATACGCTTCCGGGCGCTCCAGCAATTGATCTTCAGGGACAGAAAACGTGTCCCAGTCTCCGTAAGACTCCCATTCGGGGGAAAAGAACTGCTCGACATGATTCGACCCGAATCGGTCGACGTCGCATTGGACCATCTTCACTTTTCCGTCAAAGCAGTAGAACTTCCAGTCGTTCGGAGTAATGTGGGCGGAGTCCTTCAGGTATTTCTCCACAATAATTCGCGGCTTGCAGTCTTTGTATGCCCACTCGCGACCCTGCCAAAACCAATTTCGCCGCATTGCAACACGCAACTCTTTGGCTGTCCTCGGAAAGTCAAACGAAAGCTTATCAGTGCAAACATGCGTGCTTTGCGAGTCATGCGTGCATTTCACGACGAATTGATCGGGTAAGTCTGCTTTCAAAAAGTCATCAACACGATCGAAAACATCAATGACGGGAACGAGATAGCGCTCACCTATTTCGGAAGAAACATATTTCCTCACTTCATACTTATCAACCAGAGCTGGAAGGCGAGGGTCGCGATCGTTCAGTTTTATCCACTGAATCTTTTCGTTAAATGTTTTGGGCTCATTTAGATCGGGGAGGGTACCGAATTTTGCCAAATAGTACAAACTTACATACGCTCGATCGGGAATGAATCGAAGGTTGTTCTTCAACGATAGGGTGAATCGTTTCTTTAGTCTCAAAGCCCTCCGCCTTTCAAAACGTCTGCAATGCGAGAACTTGCTTTTCCGTCTCCGTATGGGTTAGAAGAGTGAGCCATCTCTGCGTAGGCGTCCGCATTGTCGAGCAGATGCGAGAACTCGCGGTAGATTGCTTCCTCCCCGGTGCCGACTAGGAGCAACGTTCCTGCTTTCACGCCCTCGGGGCGCTCAGTGGTCTCGCGCATGACGAGCACGGGCTTGCCTAAGGAGGGAGCCTCCTCCTGGATGCCGCCTGAGTCGGTGAGGATGAGGTGGGAGCATGCCATGAAGTTGTGGAAGTCCAGCACGTCGAGCGGCTCGATGATGCGCAGGCGGTCGAAGCCGTCCAGCTCGGCGTGGGCAGCCTCGCGGACGAGCGGGTTCATGTGCACGGGGTAGATCGCTTTCGTGTCGGGGTGCTCCTCCATGACCCGCCGTATCGCCCGAAACATGCGGCGCATGGGCTCGCCGAGGTTCTCGCGCCTGTGTGCCGTGATCAGGACGAGGCGGCTCCCCGCCGCCCACTCCAGCTCGGGGTGGGAGTAGCCCTCGCGCACCGTCGTGCGCAGGGCGTCGATGCCGGTGTTGCCGGTGACGAAGATGCGCTCGGCGGGCTTGCCCTCGTCGAGCAGGTTCTGGCGGCTTGCCTCCGTAGGCGCGAAGTACCATCTGGACACGACGTCGACCGCCTGGCGGTTGAACTCCTCCGGCCAGGGGGAGCACAGGTCATGCGTGCGCAGGCCCGCCTCCACATGGCCCACCGGGATCTGCAGGTAGAAGGCCGCGAGCGCCGCTGCGAAGGAGGTGGTCGTGTCACCGTGGACGAGGACGCAGCCCGGGCGCTCCTCCTCCAGCACCGCCCTGATCTTGAGTAGCACGTCGCTCGTGACGTCGAAGAGCGTCTGCCCCGGCCTCATGACGGCCAGGTCGTGGTCGGGCTCCACGTCGAAGGCGCGCAGCACCTGGTCGAGCATCTCGCGGTGCTGGCCGGTCACGCACACGACCGTCTCGAACTCGTCAGGACAGCCCTTCAGCTCGTTCACGAGCGGGCACATCTTGATGGCCTCCGGGCGCGTCCCGAAGACGAGCATGACCTTCTTGCGCAATCTGACCACCCTAGAGCTTGTAGACGTTCTCGCCATCGCCCATGACGTCGCGCGGGTCGACGAGGATGCGGTCGCCGAACGCCTCGGGCCTGCCCTTCACCTGGGAGTGCCCGACCATGACGACGACCACCTCCAGGCCGTCCAGGAACTCCTCCATGGAGTGCACCTGGCCGGGCACCACGTCGCGCTCGACCCAGGGGTCGTAGACCTTGACGGCATGCCCGCAGAGGTGCTCCTCCACGGACTCCAGCATCTGGAGCGTGGGGCTCTCGCGCACGTCGTCCACGTCCTCCTTGTAGGTGAGGCCGTAGATGCCCACCTTCGCAGGGTCGGCGATCCCGTGCTCCGCCATCGCCTCATGGGCCCGGCGCAAAACGTACTCGGGCATGGAGGCGTTGGTCTGCAGGGCCAATCTGATGAAGTTCGCGGTCTCGGGGTAGTCGCCCACGAGGAACCAGGGGTCGACCGGGATGCAGTGGCCGCCAACGCCGGGGCCGGGCTGCAGGATGTTGACGCGCGGGTGCTTGTTGGAGATGCGGATGACCTCGCGGACGTCCATGCCGCCGACGCGGCAGACCTTCGCGAGCTCGTTGGCGAAGGCGATGTTGACGGCGCGGAAGGTGTTCTCCACGACCTTGGTCATCTCGGCGGTGCGGACGTCGGTGACGGCGATCTCGCCCTGGCAGAAGCTGGCGTAGAGCTCCGCCACCCTCCTCCCGACCTCGGGGTCGTCCGCGCCGATCGTGCGGTTGTTGCGCAGGAGCTCGCCCACCATGTTGCCGGGGATGATGCGCTCGGGCGCGTGGACGAGGGCAACGTCCTCGCGGCCCGCCTCGACCAGAAGCGGGCGCACGAAGCGGTCGACCGTGCCCGGGGAGACGGTGGACTCCACGACGAGCACGGCGCCCTCGGGCGCGACCTCCAGCACCGTCTCGCAGGCGGCGACCACGTAGGCGGGGTCGATCTTCTTGTCGACCTTGTCGTAGGGCGTGGGAACGCTCACGATGTAGGTGCCGCAGACCTGGTACTCGGTGGTGAACCGCACGCCGGCCCCGACGGCCTTGGCGAACAGCTCGTCGAGCCCCTCCTCCTTGAAGGTGGTATGCCCGGCGTTGAGCGTCGCCACGAGCTCCGCGTTGTAGTCCGTGCCGACGACCTCGACTCCGTGCGAGGCCATCATGAGGGCGGTGGGCAGGCCGATGTAGCCGAGGCCTATCACGTTAACCATTTTGCAAAGAACCTTTCTTCTCCCGTTTGAGCGAGTACGCGTACCTGACGAACCTCGCGTTTCCTATGACGTAGCGGCGCCACATTCGGCGCGGCTCCTGTGCGAAACGGTAGAGCCACTCCAGCCCGGCGCGCTGCATCCACCCAGGCGCGCGAACGGTCCTACCCGCCACGATGTCGAAGCTGCCCCCGACGCCCATGACGAAGGGGATGCCCAGCTGGTCGAGATACTTGTGAATCCAGTACTCTTTCTTCGGGGACGAGAACGCGACGAACATCATGTCGGCGCCAGATGCCGCCATGTCGGCGACGATTCCGGGCTCGTCCTCTTCGGAGAAGTACCCGTTCCTGCAGCCGACGATGCGAATGCCGGGGTGGCGCCGCTCAAGGACCGACCTCACCTCCGTGACGACCTCCTCCCTGGCTCCGAAGAGGTAGACCCCGTAGCCCCTGTCGGCCGCGACCGCGACGAGCTCCTGGAAGAGGTCGCAGCCCGTGACGCGCTCGGCAAGCGGCACCCCGAGCTTCCTGGCCGCCCAGACGATGGATGCGCCGTCGGCGTTGATGAGGGGGCACGCGTTCACTATCTCGGCGAGCTTCGGGTCGTCTCGCATGAGGTTGACCTTCGAGGCGTTGACGACCACGTGCTGGGTCGGCGTGCGCGACGCGATGATCTCCTCGACGCACGCGACCGTCTCCTCCATGGTCAGGGCGTTGACGTAGGTGTTCAGAAGAGAATACCTGTTGGGAAAGATGCCCGCTGCCGACTTCCCGGCACACGCCATCAGTACGCCCCCTCCCCAACGGCCATGGCCCTGAGGGTACCGACGATCAGCTTGAGGTCATAGCCGACCGAGCAATTCTCGGCGTACTCGAGGTCCAAGTCGACCATCTCCTCGAAGGTGCCGTCGCTGCGGCTGCCGACCTGCCAGGGGCCTCCGCAGCCGGGCTTGACGGTCAGGCGGCGCTTGGCGCGCTCGTCGTACTGGAGGACCTCCGCAGGCAGGCCGGGCCTGGGCCCTATCAAGCTCATGTCGCCGAGGAAGACGTTCACGAGCTGCGGGAGCTCGTCGAGCGAGTGATGTCGGATGAAGCGCCCGACGCCGGGGATGACCCTCGGATCTTCCCTGATCTTGAACAGCGGGCCGTCGGCCTCGTTCAGCTCCTCCAGCTCGCCGAGCATCTCGTCCGCGTGCGGCACCATGCTCCTGAACTTCCACATGCGGAAGAGCCTGTAGGTGCCGTCGGGGTTCAGCCTGCCCACCCGCGTCTGGCCGTAGAGGGGACCGGCGCCGGGGCTCTTGGCGCAGATCACCGCCGACAGCGCGAGGCCGGGGAGCAGCAGGGCCGCTATGGCCGCGCCGGAGGCGACGAGGTCGAACGCGCGCTTCGCGAAGCGGTAGCCGCGGCGCGACAGGTCGGGGCGCAGCCCTGCGCTCGACCCCGCGAGGACCTTCGCGGCCTCGTCGTTGGCGAGGCCCCCGGAGGCAGGCCACCTGGCCGACCGGCCGCCGTCGCAGCAGCAGGCGTCCTCGAAAGCGAGCTGCTCCTTGGCGTCGCAAGCGAAGCTTTCGCCAAGCTTCACTTCCTGCTCCTCGGCTTGCAGGACTTGGCTCATGCGCGAGCTCCCACAGCCCACTGGGTCAATTGGCCTAGCGAGCAGGAAAGAGCAGCAGGCGGGTTCTTTGCTATGGACTGGAAGCCGCGGTATGCTCGCCCTGATATAAGTTGTCCCATAAAAGGGACAATTACAAACCCATAGGCGCCCAGCGCCGCGACAAGACGACACCCGCCCATCACCGTAGCGCCTTTCGCCACCGCAGCGCCCCGTGCGACCATCGCCCTATCTTCGATTATGGATCTCTGCTTCAAACCCTTTTTCTTGTCACTTTCAGACCGAGCTGGGCCTTTATCGTCCTGCCGAACATCTGCATCTCCAGGTACGCCACCTTCTTGCGGTGGTTCACCTTCCGCACCCAAGCCTCCTTCCCCAAGAGGGGGCCGCTGGTGATCTTCAGCTTGCCGCCCTCCAGGCAGCCTTCCGACATCTCCACGACGCGGTCGGACCGGGAGGTTGACGCCTCGAGCCACGCTACCTCGCTTGCGTCGAGGGGAGTGAATGCGTTGTCGTTTCCGAGGATGCGCGTGAGGTCGGGCACGCGCCTGAGCACCGGCTCAAGCTGGTCGGCGCGCGCGGTCACCGCAATCAGGTAACCAGGCAGCAGCACCTTCTCGCAGGGAACCCACTTGCCGTCGACCTTCTGCGCCACGCGCGCCTTGGGCACGAAGCACTCCCGCAGAATGCTCGCAGCGCCCGCGGCGCCCACAGCTCGCCCGAAGCCAGCAGCACTTGCGGCACCCACGACACCCGCGACGCTCACGGCACCCGCAGCAGAAGAGAGCCCGTCTTCCGCAACCTGGGCAACAGCTTGGCTGATGAGGTCACGTGCGCGCTCCTCGTGGCCCGTGCGCACTTGGATCACGTACCACTTCGACCTGATTTCCGGCATGGCTTCGCCCCCAGCCTCTCGGCTCGCTCAATCGAAAACGCATTCGCTCCCCTGACGCCAACGAGCGTCGAGCGCGACGCTGTTCAGGGCATCTGGGTATGTTCGGCGCAGTTTCCTGCGCACAGCCCGACCGTTCAACCGGCCTGTGCGCAACAAGCTGCGAGGCGGGCACGCCGCCTTCAGGTGCGGCTCGTCACCGCGAGCCCTGCGCGCAAGAGCACCGCGCGGTCAGGCATGTCAACTTGCACCAGCGCAAGCGCCTTGTGGCGGTTGAGCTTCTTGACGCGCTGCTCGAAGCCGCGCAGCGGCCCCTCGCGCACGACGAGAGCGCCATCCTCGATGACGCCCGTGCTCGCCCGCAGCATGCGGCCCTCGTCGAGCACCGCCTCGAACCAACGCTGCTCACCTGCCGCAAGCGGCACGTACGAGCGCTCCTGCCGCCCCACCAAGCGGACGGGAAACGACAGCGCGCCGAGGCGTCGGTCGAGCCTGCGCGGGTCGCTTGCAATCGCGAACACGTAGCCGGGATACAGAAGCCGCTCCGCCAGGCGCCACTCGCCTTGGCGCTTCTGCATGAACTGCACACGCGGCACGAAGCAGTCGTGCAGCAGGCCGGAGTCAACGAGCTTGCGGCAGTCGCGCGCCGCTGCCTCCTCGCTCCCCTCGCGCACGCGCGCCACGTACCACGCGGGCGTGCGCGCCGCCAGGTTGCTGCCCCGCCGTCTGGGTGAAAGCGCCTCCGTCGGAACCAACCTCCTCCGCGTTCTCCGCCCGCCGAAAGCCTCGGCGGCTCTTACCTCGTCCACAATGTCTTGAATGTTGTTTATATGCAACATTCAAGACAATAGAAAAGACGGCCGAGCTTATCTGCTGGTTGCCGCCGTCACTAAGTTGTATTTATACAACATGAGGAGAAGCCTGAGAAGACACGATCGGCGAAAGATTCTTTTTCCGACACAACTAACGCATATGCGGCGCAACGATCACGCGAGGCCACGCGCAGGGCAAAGGCTCAGCACCTCCGAGACGCATGGACTGACAGGCAGGCCGCTACCCTGCCGGAACCCAGACGGACACGAAGCCCGCCCCTACAGCAGCTTGCCTTGGAGCACCTTGGGCTTGGGAGCCGCGACACCTGCAGCGCTCGCAGCGCCCGCGGCGCCCGCGGCAGCAGCGCCCTTCGCGGGGAGGTCGTCGAGCAGGGCCCGGGCCTCCTTGAACTGGGCGGCGAGCTCCTCCATGGGGTCGACGCGCTTCTTCGCCGCGCTCACCGCGTCTTCGGTGATGGCCATGGCGCAGGCCACGGCCTCGGTATGCGTGAACGACAGCGACAGCGGGATCTCGCGCACGCCCTGCTCGCGCGCCACCTCGCGCGCGCGGCCGGTGAGCACCACGTAGGGGCGCCCCTTCGACGTTCGGCGCACCTCGATGTCGCGCACGCCCACGCCTTCCGCGAACCCCGTGCCGAGCGCCTTCACCACGGCCTCCTTCGCCGCGAAGCGCGTGGCGTAGTGCACCGCGGGATCGGCCTTGCCGTCGCAGTACGCCTGCTCGGCTTCGGAGAACACGCGGTGGGCGAACGACGGCGTGCGGGCGAGGATGCGCCGCACGCGCTCGATCTCCACGATGTCGACGCCGAGGCCCACCTGACCCTCGACCCCTTGCATGCCGAGCACGCCGTCGACCGTCTTTTGTGCTTTCTTGCTTCGCGCCATGGCCTGCCTTGAAATCTCCTCGCGGGGGTTGCTATAATACGACTCGACGGCTGCCTCGCATGTGGGTCAGGCAGCGCCGTTGATGGTACTGGGCCGCAAGCTGCTACTTGCGGCCTTTCTTTTCTGCCCTGCCGCCTACTCGACCGTGACGCTCTTGGCGAGGTTGCGGGGCTGGTCGACGTCGCAGCCGCGCGCGAGGGCGATGGCGCGGGCGAACAGCTGCAGAGGGACGCTCGCCGTGATGGCGGAGAACGCGTCGCGCACCTTCGGGATGTAGATCACGTGGTCGGCGTGCGCGCGGATGTCCTCGTCGCCCTCGGTGGCGACGGCCACCACCATGGCCCCGCGTGCCTTGGACTCCTGCAGGTTCGACACCACCTTGTCGTACACCGGGCTCTTCGTGGCGATGGCGATCACAGGGAAGCCCTCGTCGATGAGCGCGATGGGGCCGTGCTTCATCTCGCCGGCCGCGTACGCCTCGGCGTGCAGGTAGCTGATCTCCTTGAGCTTGAGCGCGCCCTCGTAGCTGATGGCAGCGCCCATGCCGCGCCCGATGAACAGCGCGCTCGCGGCGTCCTTGCATGCGAGCGCCGCCGCCTCCACCTCGGGCGCGCACTCGACGAGGATGCGCTCCACCTGCTCGGCGGTGTCGGCCAGCTCGCGGAACAGCAGGCGGATCTGCGCGGTCTTGAGCTTGCCCTTGCTCTGCGCCAGCAGGAGCGCGAGCAGCGTGAGGCTCACCACCTGGCCGAGGAAGCTCTTCGTGGAGGCCACGGCGATCTCCTTGTTGGCCTTCGTGTAGATCACGCCGTCGCTCTCGCGCGCCACGGGACTCCCCACCACGTTCGTGATGCCGAACACCTTGGCGCCCTTCACGCGCGCGTCGCGGATGGCCGCGAGCGTGTCGGCCGTCTCGCCCGACTGGCTCACCGCCACCACGAGCGTGGTGGGCGTGATGATGGGGTTGCGGTAGCGGAACTCGCTGGCCACCTCCACCTCGCAGGGGATGCGCGCCCAGCCCTCGATCAGGTTCTTCGCGATGAGCCCGGCATGGTAGCTCGTGCCGCAGGCGATCACGTAGACGCGGTCGACGAGGTCGAGCTCCTCGGCGGTCATGTCGAGCTCGTCGATGGTGAGCGCGCCCGCCGTCAGGCGGCCCGCCAGCGTGTCGCGGATGACGCGCGGCTGCTCGTGGATCTCCTTCAGCATGAAGTCGGGGTAGCCGCCCTTCTCCGCCATGTCCACGTCCCAGTCGACGTGCGTGACGCGTGGCTCGATCGGGGCGCCGCACTCGTCGAAGAAGCTGACGTCCTCGGGCGTGAGCAGCGCCACCTGCCCGTCGGCGAGCACCACCACGTCGCGCGTGGCGTCGATCATGGCGATGATGTCGGAGGCCACGTAGCTGCCGCGCGCGCCGCGCCCCACCACGATGGGCGAGTCCTTGCGCGTGACGGCGATGACGCCCGGCTCCTGCTCGCACACCACGGCCAGGCCGTACGCGCCCACGAGCCGCGACGCCGCCTCCACCACGGCCTCCATGAGCACGCTTCCGCCCGCAGGCTCCTCGCCCGCCGCCGCGCGCGCCGCGCCGCGCGCGTACGCCTCCTCCACCAGGTGCGCCACCACCTCGGTGTCGGTCTCGCTGGCGAAGACGTGTCCGCGGCCCTCGAGCTCCTCGCGCAGCTCGGCGAAGTTCTCGATGATGCCGTTGTGGACCACCGCGACGTCGCCCTTGCACGAGACGTGCGGGTGCGCGTTCACCTCGGAGGGGCGCCCGTGGGTGGCCCAGCGCGTGTGCCCGACGCCGCACGTGCCCGCGAAGTCGAAGTGCGACAGCGTGTGCGCCAGCCCGCTCACCTTGCCCTTGCGGCACACGACCTGGAGCTTTCCGTCATCTTGGATGGCCACGCCCGCCGAGTCGTACCCGCGGTACTCGAGGCGCGTGAGCCCCTCGATCAGAATCCCCTGAGCCGCATCAGCTCCCGTATATCCCACAATGCCGCACATGGCGAGCCTCCTTGCCTCCAGGCGTTCCCCCAGCGCCTCCCGGGCGCTCTCATCCGGGCGTCAGGCGCTTGGGCGGAACGAAAACCGCTCCCGCTATTGTAGGGCAACTTTCGCAGCCGCCGCGCCGCCCCTCGCTATATCCACGTTTGCGTCGGCGAACTCCCCTCGCCCGCGGAAGCGGCTGGGGACGGGGCCGGGTGGCACTCCCCCGTGGAAGCGGTCGGGGACGGGGCCGGGTGACGAATGCCCCAGGGAAGCAGCCGGAGCCAGCCGGCGAGCCGCGTTTGCGGATTCCTTCTTTCCTTCTCGGAAAATATTTGTATCGTGAAAATAGTTATGGGATGATGTAGGCGTGTTTCAGACCACGACCTAGGAGAAAGAGGTCCCACCTATGTGGAGCAGCTGCCACCCGCAGTCCGACGAAGACCTGAAAGAATGCGCTGAGCTGGGCAAGTCACTGAACCGCCTGTCCCAGCCCACCATCCTCACCCTGCTCGCGCAGAACCAGGCGCCCATGCACGGCTACATCATCGTGCAGCAGGCGGCGAACTCGCCGATGTTCGGCGGCAAGAAGCCCGACGCCACCGGCATCTACCGCGCGCTCAAGCGCATGGAGGAGGCGGGGCTCGTGACGTCCGAGTGGGACACGCCCGCCGAGGGGTCGGCGAAGCGCCTGTTCACGCTCACGGACAAGGGCTACCGCTGCCTGCGCCGCTGGATCGACGCGCTGGCCTGCTACGAGCTCACGCTCGAGGAGCTGCGCGGCCAGGCGGCCTGCGCGCTCGGCATCGACCTGCCTGACGCGCCCGTATGCTCGCACGGCGCCGCCGAGCAGGACGCCGAGTAGCCCACGCGCACGGCCGGGCGCGGTGCGCCGCGCTCGTGCGCCCGCGACGGCACGAGCCTCACGATCCCGGCAAGGGCGCGCAGCTGCGAACGCAGGTGCGCGCCCTTCTTCACGCGAGACGCCCTTCGAAAGGACACGCCATGAGAGATGCTGACCTCAACCCCCTTGACTTCGAGCTGGTAGGCGGCCGCGACGTCGCCGCGCTGCAGGACCCGCGCCCCGCCGTGCTCGTGGGCGCGCGGTCAGACGCGGGCGAGGTATGCTTCGCCACCGTCATCTGGGTGACGCCCGTCTCGCACAGCCCCGCCCTGGTGGCGTTCACCCTGCGCGCGAAGTCCCACACCATGGGCATCATCCGCGAGACGGGGCGCTTCTCGCTGGCCGTGCCCCCCGCGGACGCGGAGGGCGTGCGCCTCGTGGAGTTCTGCGGCGGCAACACCGGGCGCCTCGTGGACAAGGGGGCCGCCGTGGCGCACGCGCTGGTGAGCGCGGCCCCTGCAGCAGCAGCCGCAACAGCAGCAGCCGCAAGCCCCGCCGCGCCGGCCGAAGCCGTCGCGGACGCCGGGCGCGCGGGCCTCGTGCCCGTCCCGCTGCACAGCTACTCGTGGGAGGTCGGCGTGATCGAGAGCATCCAGGAGGCGGGCGACCATCTGCTGGCGGTCGGCGCCGTCACGCGCGCGGGCACGCGGGCGCCGCGCGACGAGCGCGGGCAGCTCACCCCCTACGACAGCCTGCTCTGCGTGCAGCACGGCGCCTACGCCGCAGCCGCGCAGCGCCTCTAGCGACAGGAGGAGAGAGCCATGGGACAGGAAGGCGCGTCCGCCACGCTCGTCAAGAAGGTCAGCTCCCCCGTCGGCGAGCTCACGCTCGCCGCGAGCGCCGCGGGGCTCACGGGCCTCTGGATCGAGGGGCAGAAGTACCACGGCCGCACGCTGGGCGACCACGCGGAGGGAACCTGCGAGGTGCTCGAGCGCGCCGAGGCGTGGCTCGAGGCGTACTTCGCGGGCGAGCGCCCCGAGGTCGACCTTCCCCTCGCCCCCGCGGGCACCAGCTTCCAGCAGGAGGTGTGGGCGGTCTTGCGCTCCATCCCCTACGGCGAGCTCACCACGTACGGCGAGATAGCCCGCCTCATCACCGCGCAGCGGGGCGGCGTGCGCACCGCTGCGCTCGCCGTCGGCGGCGCCGTCGGGCACAACCCCATCTCCATCATCGTGCCCTGCCACCGCGTGGTGGGGGCCGACGGCAGCCTCACCGGCTACGCGGGCGGGCTCGGCGTCAAGCGCGCGCTGCTCGAGCTCGAGGGCGTCGACCTCAGCAGGCTCTACACCCCCACGCGCGGCACCGCGCTCTAGCCCAGGCGACCTGCGCGGCGCATGGGCTGGGGATTGCACTCGTCGCGCAGGGGGCAGCCGTCGCAGTCCTCGGTGACGCTCACGTCCACCTCGTCCCACGCGCAGCACACGAAGCCCAGCGCATCGTAGAACGGCTTCGACGCGCCGCGCGCCACGAGCCGCAGCTCGCCGAACGTGCGCTGCGCGTCGTCCACGAGCGCGCGCCCCACGGCGTGCCCGCGCCAGCTCTCATGCACCACCACGGGGTTCACGTGCGCGAGCCCGTTGGCGCCCTGCGCGATGCGGATGAAGCCCACCGGCTCGTCGGCGTCGTTCGCCGCCACCGTCACGTTCTCGAGCGAGGGCAGGTAGTCCATGCCCTCGGCGTAGGCGTACGAGTCGAGGTAGGCGCGGTCCCGCTTCTCAGCGGGGCGCAGCGTGAAGAGCTGCCCTGATGCCATGTTCCTTCTCACCGGCCCTTCGCGCTACATGATGGGCGGGACGTAGATCTTCATGCGGGAGTGCGGGATGGACTTCTTCGCCAGCTCGGTCAGGCCCTTGACCACCGTGGGGAGCGCCGAGGTGGGCACGCCCATGAACATCATGTCCTCGCCGAGGTCGGTGGCCGCGCGGCAGCCGTAGCAGCCGAACGTGATGTTGGGCTGCTGCTCGAGCATGGGGTAGAGCACCGCCTCCACGCACATGGAGTTGTAGCCGCTCGCGTGGAAGTCGAAGCGGTGGCCCGTGTAGTAGCTCATGGACATGCACAGCCACATCATCTGCTCGGGCGTGCCCGTGAACACCACCACCTCGGGCTCGCGCACCGTCTTGTCGAGCGGCGCCACGTAGGTGGCGCGGCGGCTCTTCGGCTCGAGCGTGGGGCGCTCGGCCACCATGCGCGCCGCGGCCTCCGCGTTCACCAGCTTGTGGAACAGCACGTAGATCTCGCCCGTGGCCAGCTTCTCGGGCACGCCGGTCATGCCGAAGATGGACGTGCCGTCGGGGCAGGCGTGGCGGTACGGCGGCATGAGGATGGACGCGCCGCGGCGCGCGGCCATCATGGCCTGGCAGAAGCGCAGATTCTCAGGCGGCAGCGGGGCTGCGGGCAGAGGCTCGTCCTTGTCGATGAGGCTCACCGCCACCGGCTGCCAGCGAAGCCCCAGCTTCTCCATGATGACGCGCTGCCACTCCGCGTACTGCGCGCGGAGCTCCTCGGAGACGGGCTCGGCGCGCGGCTCGTCGGCGAGCGGGTCGAAGGTGGCGTCGCCCTGCGCCTCCACCAGGAGCGCGCGCTGCGGGCAGTTCCCCGCGCACGTGGTGCAGCCCACGCAGTTGTCGATGTGCGCCGCGTAGGGGTAGCCCTCCTCGTCAAGCTCGAGCACGTCGCACGGGCAGAACGCCACGCACAGGCCGCACCGTACGCAGCGGGTCGGGTCGTTGGTCACCGCATAGGCGGTCTCGCTCGCGATGTCTTGCGCGTCCCACAGCGCCTTCTGCTCGTTCTTGTCCATAACGCCTCTCGTCTCGTCGCTTCACCGTCTAAGTCTTGCCGTACTGCAACCGAAGTCCTGCCGCCTTGCCGCCGAAGCCTCCTCGCCCGGCGGCGCCTTGGGGCCCGGGCGCCGCGCTCGTCCGCAGCCCCCGGGCGCGCCCGCACGTGCGCCCGCGCCCGCGCTCACACCCGCGCTCGCGGCGGCCCGCTAGTGCCGGTCCCCCACCCCGCGCAGCTCCTCCTTGCACCAGGGCGGGTACACGCGCTTGCCGGCGGCGTTCGTCAGGTGGTAGGAGCAGAACGGGATGGCGCGGCCGTCGGGCACCGTCACCATCATCGAGCACTCGCGCAGACGCTGGGTGTCCATCGACACCGCGTCCATGTAGTTCATGATGATGATCGACAGGCCCGTCTTCACCTCGACGCCCTTCTTGTACAGGATGTCCAGGAACACCGAGCCCTGCGGGGAGTCGGGGCTGTAGCCCTCCGCGTACTCCTCCATGGTCATGCGGCGCGTGGCCGGGTAGAAGCCGCTCTCGTGCTCCGCGTCGTCGCTCCTCACCAGAAAGACGCCAGTGTCGCACAGCGGACTCGAGCAGCCCAGGGGCCAGATGTCGCGCACCTCGAGCAGCCCGTCGGACTGCTCGGCCAGCGAGAAGATCACGTCGCCCGCGCTCATGGGCATGGCGCGCTCGGCGTCGAAGCGGCCCGAGGTGAACGCCGGCTGCAGGGCCAGGCCCGCGACCACGTCGGAGTTCTCCAGCGCGAAGCGCAAAAGGTCGCCGAGCTGGCCGTCGTTCACGCCCGCGACCACCGCCACGGAGAGCACCACCTGGATGCCCACCTCGCGGCAGCGCTCGATGGCGCGCAGCTTCACGTCGAGGATGTCGCGCCCGCACGTGGCCTCGTACACGTCGCCGGTCAGGCCGTCGAACGACAGGTACACGCCCGTGAGGCCCGCGCCCACGAGGTCTTCCAAATACCCTTCGCGGTTGGCGATGACCAGGCCGTTCGTGTTGACCTCGATGCCCCAGAAGCCCTTTTGCCGTCCCTCGTAGATGATGTCGACCAAATCCTTGCGGCACGTGGGCTCGCCGCCCGTGATCTGCACGGCGCCGTCGGTCCCCACCGCGCGCGCGATGACGTCGTACATCGCCGCGATCTCCTCGAGCGTGGGGTCGTCCTCCCCGCCCTCGGCGCTCGCGAAGCACACGGGGCAGCGCAGGTTGCAGTTGCGCGTGACCTCGATCTCGAGCAGCGTGCCGCGGCGCTCGTGGCGCGCGCACGTGCCGCAGCCGAACGGGCACGGCCCCTTGACGGGCTCGGTGTTCGCCGGCTTGGTCTTGGGGAACGCCTCGGAGCGCAGCCACTCGTAGTGCGCGGCGTCAGGCCACATGCGCGTGTCGAGCCGCCCGTGCTCGGGGCAGGTGCGGCTCATCCACACCACGCCCGCCTCGTCGGCGTACACCTCGGCCGGCAGCTCCTTCAGGCACGTCGGGCACAGGGCCCCTGTTCTATGCAGTAGTTTCAACTTGCTGTTCCTTGTCCTCTCAACAAAGCACCCGCCGCAGGCTGGCGCACGAAGCCGCAGCGTCGAGCCGTTCCGCTCGTCCCGTCAGGGCAAGCGGAGCTATTCGTCGATGTACTGGCGCGGGTCGTGCTCGTCGTTGGGCGGCGTGGACACGCGGATGCCCATGATGTTCACCCAGTCGAGCACGCGCTGCGGCACGAAGAGCTCGTTCTGGTACTTCGCCGCCTGCTTGATGGCGTTCATGCACGAGATGGCGTGCGCGAGGTCGGTCTTCTCGTCGATGTCGGCCACGGGCGAGAAGTACGCCGTGGGGATGTTCGCCGCCTCGGTCTTCTCCATGTAGGCGTCGAGCGCCGGCTTGCCGTCGAGATTGTAGTACACGCCCTGGTGGTTGATGGGCGTGTTGTAGCTGAAGCCCACGAGCGACGTGCCGCACTCCTGGCAGGGCGCCTGCACGAAGCCCGGCGTGCCGAGCGACTGGAAGTAGTCGAGCCACTGGAACGCCTGCGTGATGTGCGACTTCGGCATGGTGGGGATGTCGCCGCCCACGGACACGATGTGCTCGTAGCCCAAGTCGAAGATCTGCTTGAACGCGTCGTCGAAGTGGTCGTCGAACGTGGCGCCCGCGTCGGTCAGGTAGTGGATCTCCATGGGCCACGGGCCGATGGCGTCGAACGTCTCCTTCATGAGCTCGACGTTCTTGGCCGGCGTGGTGGACACGAAGAAGTCGTAGGTGATCTTGTCGGCGGCGGGGTCGGCCTCCACGAGCGCGTCGTTGGCGCGCTGCAGCTCGATGAGCGCGTGCATGGACGCCTCGCACACGTCGTACAGGCTGCGCCTGAAGAACTCGGCGGCCTGCTCGTCAGTCAGAAAGCCGCCGTGCTTCACGGTCAGGCGCGTCTTCACCATGCCCGGGATGGGCGGCTTGCTGAACACCAGCAGCGCTTGCTTTTTCTCTGCCACTTGAAATGCTCCTTAATCCTCACGACGCCGCGCCCCGCATGCGGCATCCTCCGGCGTGAAGCCGGGCTGCCAGCTCAAGGGCGCGTCGTCCTTCCTTATCATGCAGTCGATCGCGTTGTAGGACCACGTGCCGATCATGGGCTCGCCCTGGTCGAGCGAGCACGAGGTCAGGCAGTTGATGTTGGACTCCCACATGCCGCCGAACGCGGGCGCGCCCGGCGTCCACTCGGGATGCCACCATCCGTAGTCCGCATTTAGTAGACCATCGCGCATACGTATTGTATCAGCCATGAAGCGCGCCTCACCCTGATCCGTCGCCACGACCACGCAATCACCCTTCTCGATCCCGAGCTCGCGCGCCGTCGCCTCGCTCATCTCCACCACCGGGTAGGGCGCCTTCTCGCGGAAGGCGCGGTTGTTGAAGTACATGGAGGCGTTGTAGGGCTGCTTGCGCGCGCCGGTGGTGAGCGTCAGGTGCGCCCAGCCCTGCGCCTCGTGCACGGCGACGAACTCGGGGCTGCACAGGCGGCGCGGCTCGCCCGGCTCGGGCAGGCGCGGCCCGCCGAGCTCCTCGAGCGCGACGCTCGCGAGCTCGATCTTGCCCGTCGTGGTGGCGAAGCCCTGCGGGGCGCCGTCGGCGCCGGGGATGAGGTGCTTCTCGTAGGCGGGCGGCACGTAGCACAGGCCCAGCAGGCAGTACGTGTCCCAGTCCATGCCCGTCGGCGCGAGCGTGCGCGCGATGGCGTCCTCGAACGTCTCGTCGGGCCAGGACTCCTCCTGCCCGAGCGCGCACCCGAGCAGGCGGAAGATCTCGTAGTCGCTCTTGCGCTCGTAGTACGGGTCCGTCGCCTTCGGGCCGCCGTAGGCCATGTTGGCCACGCCGCCGTGCGCCTGGAAGAGCGAGCGCTCGATCGCGCCCGCCGCCGGCAGCACGTAGTCGGCGATGGATGCTGTGGAAGTCAGGTAGTAGTCGAGCACCACGATGAGGTCGAGCCCCATGAGCGCGTCGAACACGCGGTGCGTGTCGGCGTAGGTGAGCAGGGGGTTCGTGGCCTCCACCACGAGCGCGCGCACCGGGTAGGGCTCGCCGGTCTCCATGGCCGCGAGAACCAGGTCGGGGTGAGCCGAGGTGAGGTAGCGCGCCGGGAGCTTGCGCCCGAGGCGCTCGGTGAGCGCGGCGACGTGCGCGTAGCCCTCGTAGCACTGCAGGGGCGTGTGCGGCGTGTTCAGGCAGCGCGCGGAGAGCTCGCCCGCGTGCTCGAGCGTGAGCTCGAGGTCGACCTCGGGGATGAAGTCGCTCCCCTCGGCGAGCACGCACGCGCCGGGCCGATCCACGTTGCCCGTGACGGCGCGCAGGCAGCAGATGGCGCGGTGCGTCGGCGCCACCGAGCGCCCCACCTGGTCGATGCCGCGTCCCGACACGAGCGCCGAGGGGTAGGCCCCCTCGCCGCGCGGGCCCGCGAACAGGCGCGCCGCGCGCGCGATGTCGGCGGCCGGCACGTCGCAGACGCCCTCCGCGTACTCGGGCGTGAAGCGCGCCACGTGCGCGGCCAGCTCGTCGAAGCCGTAGCACCAAGCGTCCACGAACGCGCGGTCCACCAGGTCCTCGGCGATGATGACGTTCAGCAGGGCGAGCGCGAGCACGCAGTCGGTGCCGGGGCGCGGGGCGAGCCACAGGTCGGCCGCGCGCGCCGTGCGCGTGAAGCGCGGGTCGATGACCACGAGGGCGGTGTCCTCGGACTTGCCGATGTGGAGGAGGCTGCGCCAGAACAGCGAGTTGTCGGACTCGGCCGGGTTCGTGCCCCAGATGAGCACGCAGCCCGTCTCGGGCCGGATGTCGGCCTCCACCGTCCAGCCGAAGGTGAGCACGTCCATCCAGATGCGCGGGTTCCAGCAGATCTGCCCGATCCCCATGTTGTTCGGCGAGCCGAACAGCGTCATGAAGCGGTGCAGCGGCCAGAACGACGTGTGCGGCCCGCCGATCATGGACGCGAGCGTGCCCGGGCCGTGCTCGGCGGCGAGCGCCCTCAGGCGCGCCGCGATGTCGGCGATCGCCTCGTCCCAGCTCACGCGCTCCCACTGGTTCGCGCCGCGCTCCCCCACCCGGCGCAGCGGGTAGTTCACGCGGTCGGCCCCGTCGAGCACGTCGAGGTTCATGCGCCAGCGGCGGCACCCCGCCAGGACCTGCGGGTCGTACGGGTAGCGCGTGGGGTCGGGCTCGAGGTCGACCACGCGCCCGCCCTCGTCGACCGTCGCGACGAAGGCGCAGCAGTAGCCGCAGAAGTGGCAGTTGGTCCTCTTGCGTTCCTGCGTCATGGCGCTACCTCCCCAGGCCCTTGAACGCGCGGCCGCTTCCCTCGTCCTCGGCCACGCCCATGGTGTCGTCGAACAGGAAGCGCAGCTTCATCCACGCGCCCACGGTCGCCCAGTTGACGCGCCACGCGTAGAGCAGCTCGAGGAAGTGCACCACCTGCACGGAGCTCTGCGCCATGTTCAGCTGGAAGGTGCAGCTCATGCATGCCGTGACGATGGCGTCGGCGCCCACTGCGAGCGCCTCCTCGCCGTTTCGGCGCGCGCACTTGTCGGCCGCCTCGAGCTTGCCCGCCGCGCGCGGGAGCGAGCCGCAGCACAGCGAGCGGGAGCGCGCGTGCTCGGGCTCGGCGTAGAGCCCCTCGGGCAGAAGCGCGCGGAGGCCGTCCGCGAACTCGCCGGTGGCGCGGTCGGGGCACGAGTCGTGCGTGCACAGAAGCACGGGCGCGGAGGCGTCGCCCTTCACCTGCTCGGCCACGGTGTCGCGGTCGATGCGGTAGCCCAGGTCGGCCAGCACCTGCGGCAGGGCCACGATCTCAATCCCCTCCACGCGCGCGTCGCCCTCAAGCGCCTGGCGCAGCGCGGTCACGCAGTTCGGGCACGCCGCCACGATGCGCGTGATGCCGCTTCCCGCGAGGTGGTCGCGCAGCTGGGCCTCGAAGCCCGCGCGCACCTCGCCGCCGTCGGGCTCATACGACAGGATCTTGCCGCAGCACAGAAGCGAGATGCCGTCGACCGCGCCGCCTGCCTTGAGCGTGTCGTACACCGCCGCCACGAGCGGCATCGCGTAGTTGATGAACGAGCAGCCCGGGAAGAAGAGCGTCTCGCACGCGGGCAGCGCCTCGCCCTCCGCGCGACGCGCCAGGCGCGCCTCGCCCGTCTGGTAGTCGAACGTGACCGCGTTGCCCGTCAACGCGTCCGCAAACGTGTAGTCCTCCATGAAGCCTCCCCTTCGTTGCCTTCCCGGGAAGCGCGCCGCGACGCCAGCCGCCGCCTGTCCGGCGGCCGCCGCGCGCCTCTCGGGAACGCAACAGGTGGGGCCCGGCAGAAAACCTGCCGAACCCCACCAGCTTAGATCGTTAAGACCTGCGAGTCTTCCCTAGCTGAAGCTTAGAAGATGTTCTCGCCGTAGGTCCACTTGTGCACGAACTCGGCGTCGGGCTTCGCCACGCGCTCGTAGTAGCGGATCTCGCCCGGGATGGGGGCGCGATCGTCGGTGTTGACCACGAGGAAGCGCAGCAGGCAGCCGCCGATGAGCACGAGGATGGGGGCGACGAGCTGGGACGCGGCACCCGAGCCGCCCACGTACAGGGCGAACGGGATGACCAGGCCCACGAGCACCATGCCGATCCAGAACAGCGGCGCGTAGGAGCCGCACACCCAGCGCTTCGCGGCCTTCTTGGCGGTGACGTTGCCAGCGCCCAGGAAGGAGAGCACCATGGTCATCAGGATGATGAACTCGGTGATGACCAGGATGATGTCGACCACGTGCAGGATCTCGAGCACGACCTCGGACACGATGAGCGTGCCGAGCGTCACCTCAGCCGGCCAGCCGCCGATGGACAGCACGACAGCCGCGCAGCCCGTCGAGATGGCGGACACGGTGAACAGCACCGGCAGGGCCGGGGTCGCCCAGAACGCATGCGCCTTCAGGGTGGAGAGCATGATGCCGGTGTACATCATGATGCACAGGCCGAAGAAGCCCGCCACGCCCAGGAAGAAGCCGGCAGCCGGCTTGAGCAGGTCGGACAGGCCCGCGAAGATCGGCCAGGCATCGCCCAGGTAGGCCAGGAAGAACAGCAGCGCGAACACCGCGGCGATGACCAGGAAGGTCGCGCCCCACTTGATGATGGAGGTCGCCGTGGTCCACACGCGCCAGAACACGCCGGGCTGGCCCAGGTCGATGACGAGGAACACGCAGCCGATGGCGATGCACACGAGCGAGACGAGCACGGGCATCGCGAAGACCTCGGCAAAGCCCGGCACTACGAAGGTGTTGAAGACGGCGGACAGGAACAGAATGCCGCCAGCCAGACCGCCCAGGAAAAGGTACAGGGCGATAGGCGGTTCCCAGTAATGATGCTTCATTATGCCTTGCCTCCCAACTCAGGAATGTAGTAGATCTGAGGCTCGGTGCCGAACTCCTCGAAGAGGCGCTCGGTCTTCACAGAGCCGATGAGCTTCGAGACCTCGCTCTCGGGGTCGTCCAGATCGCCGAACACGCGCGCCTTCTGATGGCAGGTGAGCACGCAGTACGGCTGGGCGTCCGGGTCGAGCTGGCGCTTGTCGCGGCAGAAGGTGCACTTGCGCACGAAGCGGTGCAGGCGGGACTCGAGGTGGGACGCGTCGCGCATGCCGTAGGGGCAGGCGTTCACGCACACCTTGCAGGACAGGCACTTCTTGGGGTCGACCCACACGGTGCCGTCCGGGTCCTGCTGGCTCGCGCCCGACGGGCAGCAGGGAACGCACTCGGGGTTCTCGCAGTGCATGCACAGGAGCGGCGTCCAGCTCTTGTGGACGTGCGGCCACGTGCCCTGCGCGCCCTCGGTGACGACCGGGTTGTAGATGATGTCGAGCGGCAGCTTATTCCAAGTACGGCAGGCAACCGTGCAGGAATGGCAGCCGATGCAACGGCGCTGGTCGATGACCATTACGTAACGTGTCATGTTCAGCTCCTCCTATTCTGCCATCTCTTGGTATTCCATGGTGTAGCGCTTGCCAGTCGCCATGTCGATCAGGCAGTTCGCCGTGGGATCGTACGCCCAGCCATAGTAGGCGTCGTAGTAGACGTTGGTCGCGGGATCCACGAGCCAGCCGGAGTTGCTGTCGTAGATCAGCTCGTCGCGGCCGGGAAGCGTGGCGTAGCCCTCTTCCTTCCACACCAGCTGCTCGGGAACTGCGTACGGGGCCTCGGTGCCGGGGTAGAGGCGGTAGGCGCCCATGTACTTGATCTCCTCGCGGTCCATGGTGTAGCGCTTGCCCGTCTCGTCGTCCACGAGGCACTCCTCGCCGGCGTCGTAGCGCCAGCCGGTGTACGCGTCGTAGTACGCCTTGTTGCGCGGGTTGATGAGCCAGCCGGAGGCGTCGAGCTTGTAGTTCGTGCCCTTCTGGTACAGGGTGTTGTTCTGCCACACCCAGTCGTAGCCCTCGGGAACCTCGCCGCCCTCGTACTGGGGCATCTCGAACGGGATGTCCTCGCGAGCCAGCGGGCGGGAGCTCGGCATCTCGTGGATGCCCGGCTCGGCGACGCTGCCCGGGATGGAGAACTGGGCGTCCTCGGGCTTGTACTCATGGTCGAGCTCGGTGCACTTGTACACCTTGCACAGCAGGCCGCGGTTGGCCCACGAGCCGCCCATCGGGTCGCAGTGCTCCTCGTCGACCGAGGTCAGCACGTTGACGTTGGACTCGAGGCAGCCGAACGGGTTGTCGAGGTCGGCCGAGCCGTCGCGCTCGGGGAACCACCAGCCGCGCGGCGCGAACACCACGCGCGGATCCACCTCGGGCTCCACGTTCGCGCGCATCTTGATGCGGCCGCGGCGCGTCTCGATCCAGCACCAGTCGCCGTACTCGATGTCGAGCTTCTCGGCGAGCTCGGGGTTGATCGAGAAGTACGGGTCGGGATACAGGTAGCGGATGCCCTGCATCTGGAAGTGCTCGGAGTGGTGGTACGGCATGAAGCCGCCGCCGGTGGTGAGCACGATCGGGTACTCGTCGAGCAGCTCGGGCGTGTCGATCGGGTTCTCGATGGTGCCGATGTAGGTGGGCATGCCCGGGAAGCCGAGCTGGCGCATGATGGTGGAGTTCAGCTCAACCTTGCCGGACGGCGTCCAGAAGCCGCCGTTCTTCTCGAACTTGCTCTGGTGCAGCGGCGGGTAGTACATGCGCACGTTGTCCACGAACTCGTTGTAGTCGGAGACCGGCAGGCCGATGCCCTTGAGCACCTCGTAGTAGGCCTCCTCCTCGGTCTCCCACGGCCAGTTCGCCGGATCCTGGCCGCAGGCCAGGCCGAGCTTGCGCCAGAACACCATGTCGGTGTGGCGGTCGAACTTCGGCTGGATGGCGCGGCGGCCGCCCATGAGGGAGTCGGTGGCGCCGTAGTGGGTGACGATGGTCGGACGCTCGAGCGCGCCGGCGGCCGGGAAGACGTAGTCGGCGAACAGCGCCGTCGGGGTCATCCAGTAGTCGACGACCACGAGGAACTCGCAGGCCTTGAGGGCGGCCAGCGTCATCTTCGCGTCGCCGTAGGAGTTCACCGGGTTGGTGGCGTTGCAGATGAGGGCGCGCACCTGGTACGGGTCGCCCGTGAGGATGGCCTTGAACACGCTCGGGCCGTGGGCCTCGCAGAACCACTCGGTGGGCAGCGTCTTGCCCCACGTGCGGCGCGCGGTGTCGGAGATGATCTGGTAGCCGGGCCAGGAGGTCAGCTTGTAGCGGCTGATCTGCTTTGCCTTCTGCTCCTCGGGCAGGCACTCGTTGAGCTCGAGCTCCTCGTCGGTGAGGAAGTTCAGGGCCGGGCCGGGCATGCCGTCGCCGCCGGGGACGTCGAGGTTGCCGGTGACGGCGCGCAGGAGCGCGATCGCATGGGAGCCGGTGGTCGACGCGCGGCCGATCTGGTCCCACGTGCAGCCCCACTGGATGCAGCCGGGCTTGTTGGTGGCGTACATCATGGCAGCCTGGCGGATCTGCTCGGGCTCGAGCCACGTGATGGGCGCAGCCCACTCGGGCGAGTACTGCGCCAGGTGGTCCATGAGGTCATCGAAGCCGTCGCACCACTTGCCGATGAAGTCGTAGTCGGCCATGCCGCCGTACACGATGGTGTGAAGCATGGCGAGCGCCAGCGCGGCGTCGGAGCCGGGGCGCAGCGGCAGCCAGAGGTCGGCCTTCGAGGCCGTCTCGGAGTAGCGCGGGTCGACCATGATGATCTTCAGGCCCGCCTTCTGCAGGTCGGTGTAGCCGTGCATGCCGCCCAGGGTGGAAGCGCCCGGGTTCATGCCCCACAGGATCAGCGACTTCGCGCCGCCCAGGTCGGTCTCGAACGGCGACCAGCCGGCCACGCAGGTCTCAGCCATGAACGTGGGGATCCAGCACAGAAGCGCGTTGTGGAAGCCGTTCGGCGTGCCGAACTGGTTCAGGAAGCGGCGGCGCGCCCAGTCGTCGGTACGCGTGGTGCCGCCGGCGGAGGCCACGGCCTCGGCGCCGCTCTCGGCCTTGATCTGGTTGAGTCGGTCGGCGACCTCCTGGATGGCCTGATCGTAGTCGATCTGCTCCCACTTGCCCTCGCCCTTCTCGCCGACGCGCTTGAGCGCGTGGTTGATGCGAGCCGGGTGGTTCACATGCAGAAGCGCGCTGGTGCCGCGGCAGCACAGGCCGCCCTGGCTCGAGTAATTAGGATCGCCCTCGATCTTAATTACGTCGCCGTCCTTGACGTAGGCAAGAACGCCGCAGTTGGCATGGCAGAAGTAGCAGAGTGACTTGATCATCTCAACGCCGTCGGCGTGGATGTCAACCTCAGTCGACTCGGTGTCAGGACACAGGATGTCCTTGAGGCCCGTCGACGTCTTGGAAATTTCCATCTACCTTCCCCTCTTCTTCTCGTCTCTTACTTGCATCACCAATGAATGAGCGCACCGCGAGCGCGAGCGCGCCCTCATGTCCGCAAATTGCCGCAACAGTGTAGCCGAGAGGAGGGGCCGAGGCATCGAACCCGCAGGATGGAAAAGGCCGGACGGCCTACACCCCGAGGTACGAGCCGCGACATCCGCCGCTGGGGCGCTGAGCGCGGCGATCAGGCTTATCCCCTGCTCAGACGCTCTCTCCCAACGTCACGGCACAAGACGCACCTAACCAAGTACGGGATTATACCGATTGCGTTCAGTAGTTGCCACCACCCTTTATTCTTTTCCGACAAGTGGAGCTCAGGCGGCTATAATCGAGGCGGGCGAGCGCCATCGGCCCGCCCGTGCACCAACTGCCCCACCCCGAGGAGGAAGCGCATGCCCCAGCACACCTTCACCTTCATGGGCACCGCCGCCGGCTGCGGCGTGCCCTCGTTCTTCTGCGACTGCCCCGCCTGCGAGGAGGCGCGCGCGAACCCCGCGCTGCGTCGCGGCGACTGCGGCGTCATGGTACGCGGGCAGGCCGACGAGGCGGGGCGCGTCCCCACGCTCGTGATCGACACGCCGCCCGACGCGCGTCACCAGCTTCTGCGCGAGGACGTGCGCCGCGTCGACGAGATCCTGTTCACGCACGCGCACTTCGACCACATCGGCGGCCTCGGCGAGTACGAGTACCTCGTGCAGCTCATCCAGAAGCGCACGATGCCCGTCTTCGGCTCCGCGACGGCGCTCTCGGGGATCGCGGGCGAGTTCCACTACATGACCTACTGCATGGACCTGCACGCGATGGAGCCCTTCGACGTCCACGAGTTCGACGGGGTGCGCTACACCGCCTGTCCCGTGACGCACGCGCCGGGGACCTACGGCTACCTCATCGAGACGCCGGGCGACGAGGCCGCGGGCACTCCCGGCACGCGGGTGTTCTACGCGTCCGACACCGCGCGCCTGCCCGAGAAGACGGCCGAGCGCGTGCGCGGCTGCGACGTGCTCGCGATGGACGCCACGTTCTGGAAGCGCAACTGGAGCCCCGACGACCACCATTCCGTCCAGGAGTGCATCGAGGAGGGGCTTGCTCTCGGCGCGAAGAAGATCTACCTCACGCATATGTGCATGCACTACGACGAGCCCGTCACCTACGCCGAGCTGACGAGGTGGCTCGGGCAGTACGAGGGCCGCGTGGAAGCGGCCCTCGACGGAATGTCGTTCGCGATCTGACGGCGGCTACCTCAGCTGCAGCAGCTTGTCGCGCAGCTCGGCCTCCATCTTGCGCATCTCGCCTTCCGCCTCGGCGCGCTTGGCGCGGCCCTCCTCCTGGATGCGCATGACCTCGTCGAACGTCTCGATGAGGCGCTCGTTGGTGACGCGCAGCGTCTCGATGTCCACGATGCCGCGCTCGCTCGCCTGCGCGACCTCCACCGTGGAGGTCTTGAGCTTCTCGGCGTTCTTCCGCAGAAGCTCGTTGGTCATGTCGGTCACCGCCTCGTGCGCGCGCAGGGCCGCCTCGTTGTTGGCGAGGCCGAGCGCGAGCACCATCTGCCCCTTCCACAGAGGGATCGCGTTCACGAGCGTCGTCTGGATCTTCTCGATCATGAGCATCTCGTTGTTCTGCACCAGGCGGATCTGCGGGGCGGTCTGCAGGGCGATGGTGCGCGTGAGGTCGAGGTCGGAGAGCTTCTTCTCGAAGCGGTTGCACGACGCCTCGAGCTTCTGCGCCGCCTCGGCGTCCTCGGTGCGGCCGGTCTGGCGCGCACGCGCCGCCAGCTCGGCGAGCTGCCCGGCGCGCACCTCCTCCAGGCGGCGGCGCCCCGCGATCAGGTACATGGTGAGCTCCTTGAAGTACGTCAGGTTCAGCTCGTAGAGCTTGTCGAGGGTGGCGGCGTCCTTCATGAGCGTCATCTGGTGGCCTTCGAGCGCGTGCGTGATCTTGTCGATGTTCGCCTCGGTCTTGTCATAGCGCGCCTTCATGGCGGCGAGCTTGTTCGTCTGGCGCTTGAAGAGGCCGAACAGCCCCTTCTCCTCCTCGACGTCGAAGCCCTTGAGCTCGGTGACCACGCCCGTGATGAGGTCCCCCACCTCGCCGAGGTCCTGCGTGCGCACCTTCTCGAGCGCCATCTCGGAGAAGTCCGCCATCTTCTTCTGCGCGCCGGCGCCGTACTGGAGCACCTGCTGGGAGTTGGCGACGTCGATCTGGCGGGAGAACGCCTCCACCTGCGCGCGCTCCTCGTCGGTGAGCACGTCGTCGAGCGCGGGGGCGGCGGGGGCGGAGGCGCTGACGAGGGTGGCCTCGAGCACCTGCGCGGGCTCTTGGTCGGCGAGCGGCTCGAGCGTGAGCTTCGGGGAGGGGACGCCGTCGAAGGCGAGGTCGTCGGACATGGGTGGTTTCCTTTCTCTCGGGCGGATGGCCCGGGCGCGCGATGCGGCCCGGCGCCTGCGGCAAGCTGGGCGGGCGGCGCAGGGTGAGCCTCGCCGCCCGCCCGCCTCACTTCTTGAAGGGGCCCTCGGTCAGGCCCTCCTGCGCGAGCACGGCGTGCAGCACGCTGACGTCGGAGGACACGTCGAGGGTGAGGTCTTGGAACGTCTCGTCGAGGAGCTTCTCGAAGGCGCCGTGCAGAGCGCCGAGGGCGCGCTCGATCTCCTGGCGCGAGCTGGCGACGTTGCCGAGCTGGGAGGGCTGGTCCTCGAGGTTGTCGTAGGCCTCCAGGAGCTTCACCGTGGTGGGCAGGTAGTAGCTGTTCAGGCGCTCGAGGCCGCCCATCACCGACGGCTCGTCCGCCACGCGCGCCAAGATGCGCTCGACCACCTCGGCGAGGCCGGCGATCTTCGCGCTCACCTCGGCGTCATCGATGCGCGCGTCGAGCTCGCGCATCTGGCTCAGGAAGCCGCCTCCCTGGCTGATGAACGCCCGCGCCTCGGCCGGCAGCTCGCCCCTCGCGCGCGCGGCCTCGGCCTCGAGGCGCGAGCGCTCACGCGCCGCGCGCTCCTCGGCGAGCTGCTGGGCGCGGGTGCGCTGCACCTGGCGGTAGAGGCGGTAGGCGTCGTCGGTCACCATGAGGCAGGTGCCCTCGTCGTCGAGGTGCCCCTGGGGAAGCAGGCCGCGCTTCAGCATGCGGCGCGCCGTGGCGAGCGCGCGTGCGTCGCTCACGCCGAGCTGCCGGGCGATCTCGGAGACGTCGCACACCTCACGCGAGCCGAAGACGCGCTGAAACGACTTCGCGCGGCTCGCGAGGCGCAGTCGCCCCACGCCTGCGGCGAGCAGCCAGCCGGAGAGCGCGGCGAAGACGGCGGCGAAGGCCGCGACGGCCACGCCGGCGCCTGCCAGCGGCGCCACCAGCGCGATGACGGCCGACGCGAGGAACGAGAAGGCGAGCGTGCCGCCGACGGCGGCCATGACGGCGCCCGACGCCGTGAGCCCCGCGGTGGAGCGGAAGCGCGCCTTCGCGAGGGCGGACTCCACGCGCTCCTTCCGAGCGGGCGCGACGTCCGGCGGCACGGGCCACGCGTTCTTCCGCGCGGCCTCCCGGTACGCCTGCTGGCAGGCGTCAGCCGCCTGCCCCATGGCGCTGCCGGCCTTGCCGAGCCCCGCCACGGCGAGCTTGGCCACCTGGGAGACCGACTCCTCGATGGTGCGACACATCTGGGCGAATTCCTCGGGCGACATGCCGTCGGTCGGCGCGCCGGCGCGGCCGGCTCCGGCGGCGCCGGGCTTGCGGCCGCCCGCAGGCTGCTGCCGCTGGCCGCCGGCGTTCGGGGTGCGGCCTTCGTAGGGGTTCTGCGGACTCATCAACTGCCTCTCACGCGAGCGCGCGCAAGCGTCGCCCGCATCAATCGTTTGACCTGCTTGTGATTCTACCACGACAAGCGGGGAGGGGCCGCGCGCGCAGCCCCTCCCCAAACACCTCATATCAAGGGGGCGGCGAAGGCAAGCCCGCCCCGCCGTCCCCGCACGCGCCCTGACGCTAGCCGCGCACCTCGGCTCCGGTCGCCTTGCACACCTTGGTCACGAGGCGGTTGTGCGCCTTCTCCACCTCCTCGCTCGTGAGCGTGCGGTCCGCGGCGCGGTAGGTGAGCGCGTAGGCCATCGACTTCCTGCCCGCGCCGACGCGCTCCTCGTCGCGGTACACGTCGAACAGCTGCACGCTCTCGAGCAGCTTGCCGCCCGCCGACGTCATGCACTGGAGCATCTTCTCGTGCGCGACGTCCTCGGCCACCACGAACGCCTGGTCAACCGACACGGCCGGGAACGTGGGCACGTCCACGTAGGGGCGCGCGTCGCACGACGCCTTCATGAGCGCGCCCATGTCGAGCTCGAAGGCGACCACGGGCGCCGCAGCGTCGAACGCGTCGACCGCGAGCGGGTGCAGCTCGCCCACCCAGCCGATCACCGTGCCGCCGGAGAGCATCTCGGCGGCGCGGCCGGGCTGCAGGTGCGGCGCGTCCTCGGACGAGAGCGCGCGGAAGCGCACCTTGGGCAGCGCCAGCTCGCGCGCGAGGCTCTCGAGCACGCCCTTGCCGTCGAAGAAGTCGAACGGCACCGCGGCGGCGTTCCAGCCCGCCTCGCGCATGGCGCCGGCCATCACCGCCGCCACCTTCTTGCGCTCCTTGGGCTTCTTGCGGCCCTCGGCGGTGGAGAACACCGTGCCGATCTCGTAGAGCTGCACGTTGTGCACGCCGCGGCTCTGGTTGTAGGCCACGCTGCGCAGAAGGCCGGGGATGACGGACTGGCGCATCACCGACTGGTCGGCGTTGAGCGGGTTGAGGAGCTCCACGGGCGCGCCGAGGCCCTCGGGGCTCATGCGCAGACGAGCGATGTCGCCCGGCTCGGCGAACGAGTAGGTCATCGTCTCGTTCAGGCCGCACGCGCGCAGGGTGTCGTTGATGACGTCGCGCTTGCGCTGCTCGTCGGTGCGCACGCCCACGCGGTCGGGGCTCGCGGGCAGCGTCGGCGCGATGCGGTCCATGCCCCACAGGCGCAGCACCTCCTCGTACAGGTCGATCTCGCGCTCGAGGTCGGGGCGGAACGTGGGGGCGACGACCGCGAGCACGTCGGCGTCGGCGGTGTCGGCCACCTCGCAGCCCAAACGCGCGAGGACGTCGACCACGAAGTCGCGCGGGATGTCGGCGCCCATCATGCCGCAGAAGCGCGGGATGCGGAAGGAGAGGCGCGCCGGCTCGGACGGCGCGGGCCACACGTCCACGCAGCCGAGGTCGTTGCCGGACGCGGCGCACACCGTGCCGCCCGACACCGCGGCGATGAGCGCGGCGGCGGCGGCCGAGCGCTCCACCATGCCCTGGTCGTCCACGCCGCGCTCGTAGCGCAGGGAGCTCTCGGAGATGAGCCCCAGGTTGCGGCTCGTGCGGCTCGTGCGGCCGGCCTCGAAGGTGGCGGCCTCCAGGAAGATGTCGCACGTCTCGTCGGTCACCTCGGTGTCAAGCCCGCCCATGACGCCTGCGAGCGCCACCGCGCCGCGCTCGGGCGTGGCGATGACGGTCATGTCCGGGGTGAGCACGCGCTCCTCCCCGTCGAGCGTCGTGAGGCGCTCGCCTTCCCGCGCCGCGCGCACCACCACGTGGGCGCGCCCGTCGGCGCCCATGAGCTTGCCCAGGTCGAACGCGTGCAGCGGCTGGCCGAGCAGGAACAGGACGTAGTTCGTGACGTCCACGATGTTGTTGATGGAGCGCTGGCCGATGGCGGCGAGGCGCTCGACCATCCAGTCGGGCGAGGGGCCCACCTTGCAGCCGCGGATGACGCGCGCGGTGTAGCGCGGGCAGCGCACGGCGTCCTCGACGGTCACGCTCACGGCCTCGTCGACGGGCGCGGCGTCCGCGTCGAGCGCGAGCTCGGCCGCCATGGAGGCGAGCGGGTCGCGCCAGTCCTGCTGGTACATGGCGCCCACCTCGCGCGCGAAGCCCACGATGGACAGGCAGTCCGGGCGGTTCGGCGTGATCTCGAGGTCGAGCACGGTGTCGGTCATCTTCAGGTAGTCGGCGATGGGCTCGCCCACGGGCGCGTCCTCGGGCAGGACCCAGATGCCGGAGTGGTCGGAGCCGAAGCCGAGCTCGCGCTGCGAGCAGCACATGCCGCAGCTCGCCACGCCGCGCAGCTTCGACTTCTTGATCTTGAGGTCGCCGGGCAAAACCGCGCCGACGGTGGCCACCGGCAGCTTGATGCCGGCGGCGATGTTCGGCGCGCCGCACACGATCTGCACGGGCTCGCCCGCGCCCACGTCCACCGTGACCACGTGCATGTGGTCGCTGTCGGGATGCGCCTCGCACGTGAGCACGTGCCCCACGACGATGCCGTCGAGCGCCGCGCCCGTCTTCTCCACGCCCTCGACGCCCGTGCCCGTGAGGTCGAGCTTGTCGCAGAACGCCTTTATGTCAGTCGGCACGTCCACATACTCGGACAGCCACTTCAAAGATACCTTCATGTGTCTTCTTCCTTCTTCTCCAACCCGCATGCCGAAGCATGCGGGCAAAGGGGACTTGCATCCAGAGAACTCCTGCATGGGAGAGTCGCAGCCAGCCGAGGGCTGGAGCGGTGCTCACCAAGCGAGTTCCGCACGAGCCGAAATGCCCGGCGGGTATTTCGAGCGAGCAGGACTGTCTGAGCGACTGAGCTCCGCTCCAGCCCTCGGCGCCCACGGCGCCTCCGGGCGGCTGAGCTCTGCTCCAGCCCTCGGCGCTTCCGGGCGGCTTAGAACTGACGCAGGAAGCGCATGTCGCCTTCGAGGAGCATGCGCAGGTCGGGGACGTTGTACTTCAGGCAGGCGATGCGCTCCACCCCCATGCCGAAGGCGAACCCCGAGTACGCCTCGGGGTCGATGCCGCTCATCTCGAGCACGTTCGGGTCCACCATGCCGCAGCCGAGGATCTCGAGCCAGCCGGTGCCCTTGCACATGCGGCAGCCCTCGCCGTGGCAGATGCCGCAGCTCACGTCCACCTCGGCCGAGGGCTCGGTGAACGGGAAGTAGTGGGCGCGGAAGCGCGTCTTGCGGTCGGGGCCGAACACCTGCTTGCACACGTAGTCGAGCGTGCCCTTGAGGTCGCCGAAGGTGATGCCCTTGTCCACCACCAAGCCCTCGATCTGGTGGAACTGCGGCAGGTGCGAGGGGTCGGCCACGTCGCGGCGGTACACCTTGCCCGGCGCGACGATGTAGATGGGCAGCTCCTGGTCCTCCATGACGTGCACCTGCACGCCCGAGGTCTGCGTGCGCAGAAGGACGTCCGACTCGCCGCGCACCCGGGAGGTGTCGCCGGAGAGGTCGTGCACGTAGAACGTGTCCTGCATGGAGCGGCTGGGATGGTCGGCCGGGGCGTTGAGCGCCGTGAAGTTGTAGTAGTCGGTCTCCACCTCGGGGCCCTTCGCCACCGAGTAGCCCAGCCCGAGGAAGATCTCGGAGAGCTCGTCGATGATGCCGTTGATGAGGTGGCGCGTGCCCATCTGCTGGGCGCGGCCCGGCAGCGTCACGTCGACGGCCGCCGCGTCGATGGCCGCCTCGAGCTCGGCGGCGTCGAGCGCGGCCTTGCGGGCGCCGAGCGCCTCCTCGACGGCCACGCGCGCCTCGTTCACGGCCTTGCCGACCGCCGCGCGCTCCTCCTTGGGCACGCTGCCCATCGAGCGCAGGTACCCGGTGAGCGTGCCCGACTTCCCGAGCACGGCCACGCGCACGGCCTCGAGCGCCGCCGACGTCTCCGCCGCGGCGATGCTGGCAAGCGTGGAGGCGCGCAGCGCGCTCAATTCGTCTGTGATCGCCATAGTTGCTTTCTGCCTTTCTTCTTCCGACAAAAAAAGAGCCCTCTCGCGTCCCTGGTTCCCGAAACGCGTGATTTCGAGTCCAAGGACGAGAGAAGGCTCTCGCGGTACCACCTCGGTTGGCGCGCATCTCCGCGCTCCCCCGCCTCTGCCTGCGCCGCCGCGACGCTCATGGCGTCTGCGCGGCTGCCGCTGGCAAGGGGCGAAGGCGCCGCATGCCGCGCCCGCTCATTGCGCCCTGTGACGGGAGCACCCGTCATGCCCTACTCGACATCTCGCGCCGCACCTGCGGGCCACTCCCGCCCTGCGACCTGCGGTGGCCCCACCGGGGGAACCGCGGGCGCCGCGTCTGCTTTCAGGCATGCTGCTCGGAAGGGAATTGGCGTGCGCGATGGGCCCGGACCCTCTCAGCCGGTGAGGTCCGTCTCTGGGGGCGTCGCCTGCGCGCCACTGTCTTCGTCAACGCATGTAACAGCGCAGTATAGCACTCTTTCCCGCGCGCAGGGCGCCAAAGCTACAGGAAGCGGTACTTCATTTCAAGCATGCTACGTCCATGACTACGCACACGCCTTATCCTTCCTCGGCCTACCTGCCTTCGGCTTCTCGGCTATGCGCGCCTTGATGCTGTCAAGCGTCACGTACACGTCACGGCCTACGCGGAAGCTCGTCAGGAGCCCCTCCTTCGTCATTCGGGAGACCCGCGACGGTGTCACCCCGAGAAGCGTCGCGGCCTCCTTGGCGCTCACCTTCTCAATGGCATCGAGGCTCACGTCAACTGCCACGAGAAGCATGCGCCCCCCTCTTCGAGGGTCGGCGCCAAGCGTAGGGGAAGGTATAGCCTCACCGTTCATCAGGCGATATTCAAGCTCGGTCTTGAGCCAGTCTGCCGCCATGTCCGAAGCCTCCGCCAAGCTCTTCCCTTGCGTCGCGCCGTCGAAGTCAAGGGGAACGGCGACGAACCACCCCTCGCTCTCTACCAGCTCGAACTCAAACACATATCGCACAACGCACCTCCTCGACGTCAGCCTGCCGGGTTGGCGCTTTGCTCCATCCCGCACACGGCATCTGACCTCAACCCGGCCTGCCCCTCGCGCTATTTGAGGCCGGCTTGCTTCCTTATCTCGCCCGCTGTAACTTCCCTGAGCTCGCGATGATATGGAACCACCGTCCTATAGCCAGGCTTGACGAACACCTCGTGATTCCTTCCGCCCCTGCTTACAAACCCCGCCTCGGTCAGCTCCCTCACGAGGTCCCGCCTCTTGACCATGGTCGCCTCTCAAAATTATACAGTTAAGTTGATAATTTTGAAGCAGCCGCAGGAAAATGACGCAAGGAGCATGGCCAACCCTTCTCTGCGGCGAAAACGCGCTTCGCAAAAGGCTGTCCCCCTATGCGCGAGGTTAGGACCGATCGTCCAACCGCAATAACATTATAACAAACATTTGTTTGGCATACAAGTGTTTTATTTTAAGACATAAGACGCCTGCCAACTCACCGGGGGAGGAAACGACTCGACCTCATTGCCCTCTGCCAGCTGGCGTCGCGCAACGATTGGTTTTGTGCATTACTGCCCTTTCAAAAGCAGCAGGGCGGCGAAATTCGTCACCCCGCCCCCATCGAGTCCCGCACCGAAAAACGCGGCCGCCCTGGCCGCAGCCGCCTCGCAGAATTCCATACGTGCTATACTCAGGGAGATTTTTGCACGAAAGGGAACTACAGGCAGAAGAACCATGTCAACCGGCGATTATTCCCAACAAGGCGCATACGGGGACCGCATGCGCCCCCGCTACGGCGCTTCGGGCCCCACCAGCGACCAGACGTCCCGAAACCGCCCCCTTACGCACGAACCGAGCATGCGCGACCGTCATACGAGCCGCAACGGCATGCCCCCGACTCCGCGCGGCAGCTCCTCGCGGATCCTGCTCTCCGCACGCGACGACGACCCGCGCGCAACCCCCGCCGCCGAGGCGCCTGCAAGCTCTCACGGCCCGCATGGCGCGCAGCGCCATCAGGAAGGCCAGCCTCGCAGGCCCCGCCAGGCTCGACGCGAGAGCGAGGCGGGACGCGAGCGGGGACGCCGTCCCGCACGCGAGGCCGCAGAGCCGCAGGGCGACCGCCCACGCAGGCCGCGACCTGGCCAAGCACGCTCCCAACGCGAGAGGGACGAGCGGAGGAGCTCCGCTCGTCCCGGCTCATCTCGTCCCGGCCCGTCTCGCCGCGACTCGTCCCGTCCCGGCCCAGCACGCTCCAGCTCGCCGCGCCGCGACCCTTCGCAGCGCGGCGAGCGCAGGACGCGCGAGGGCCGCAGCACGCAGGATGCGCGCAATGAGCGCAGGCCTCGTCCTACGCGCCCGTCCTCGTCATCCTCGCAGCAGCGCGGCGCGCGCGACACCTTCGTGCCGCAGCCCTCGACCATCGGCTACAAGTCGCTGTACGGCACCGTCCCCCAGCGGGGCATCGCTGCCATGGCCTCGTGGAGCTCGCCGCTCCCCAAGATCATCGCACTCGTCCTCATAGCGGCGCTGCTGCTCTTCGCCCTCTCGCGCATCGCCGGATGCGTGTCGGGGGCCATATCCGGGATAGCAGGGCCCGCCCAGGTCAGCACCGAGACGGTCTTCGAGGCGACCGACTTCAACCTCACCCCCGCCTCCTTCGACCTCATGCCCGAGATGTCGACCTCGGACGGCATCGTCTCCTTCTCGCTTTCCGACCTGTCCGCGCCCGAGGTTCCCGCATTCGACGAACTCCGCATCGTCAGCCGGATCATCGGCATCGAGAACGACCGCGAGGCGCGCGCCGGCTTCGTCTTCGTCGACACCGAGACGGGACGCGGCATCGCCTACAACGCCGAAGACAAGATCTACGGCGCCAGCACGTTCAAGGCGCCCTACGCCACCTACGTGTGCGAGACGCACGTGGAGGACGGCGACGTCACGCTCTCGACCCCCTGCCGGCTGTCTACCTCGGTCGACCGCGGCAGCTACTACAAGGCCGGGAGATCCTATGCCGTCCAAGACCTCATCGACGCCGCCGTCACCTGGTCGGACAACAACGCCTTCGGCGGCTTGCGAACCAACTTCGACATGCGCGGGTTCGACGACTGGGCCGGCTCGCTCGGCGCGAACGACGTGAAGTACGATGACTCGAGCTGGTTCCCCACCTACTGCCCGCGCACCTCGGCCAAGCTGTGGTCCGAGGTCAACAACTACGTGAGCTCGGGCACCGAGACGGCCGCCTGGCTCGGCGAGCTGCTCGGCGACACCGAGGTGTCGTTCATCCGCAACGGCATCACCGGGGAGACGAAGGAGACGACCGCCAGCGGCCTGGTCGAAGTCGAAGGCGACGGGGAAGAGTCGGGCGAGAGCAGCTCGGATGCCGAAGGCGCCTCTTCGCAAGCAGGCGTCGAGGGCGACATCACCTTCATGAACAAGGCCGGATGGTCACCTGACGAGGACCCTGCGTACCGAAGCGTGAGCGATGCCGGCCTCGTCACCCTCGACGGCCGCACGTACCTGCTGTGCATCATGACCGACATGCGCGACAGCGAAGCCAGCCGCAGGTACTTCGAGGACCTCGCGCGCACCATCTTCGACGCACGCGAAGCCCTCGACTACCAGTGGGTCGAGCAGGCGCAAGAGGCCTAGGCGAGAGCACGCCCCTACAGCAGCAGCCCGAGCGCCACGGCGGCTGCCACGAGCGCGGCGCTCGCCGCCATCGCGGCCACGTCGAACGCCGCGAACGGGTAGTCCTTGTAGCCGCTCTCGCGCGTGCGCAGGTTGAACCCGCGCACCTCCGCCGCGATGGCCGCCGAGTTCGTCTTGCGCACCGAGCTCACCAGAAGCGGCACGCACAGCGGCACCATCAGGCGGATCCGCTTCGCGAGCGAGCCGTCGAACTCCACGCCGCGCGCCGTCTGCGCCTCCATGATGCCCGCCATGTCGTTCATGAACACGGGGATGAAGCGCACCGTGGAGGTGAAGGCGAAGGCGTACTTGTAGGGCACGTGCAGCACCTTCACGATGGCGTTGGCCATGTCGGTGAGCTTGGTGACGTAGAACACCAGGAAGAGCGGCACCGCGCAGGCCACGAGCCGCACCACGATGAGCACGGCCGCCGCTATGCTCCCCGTGCCGACGTACCCCCACGGCAGCGCCACGAGCACGTCGCCTGCGGGCGTGAACAGAAGCGCGATGAGCGCGAGCAGCAGCGAGAAGGCGCACACCGCCTTCGCCAGGCCGATCGTCTGCGCCACCATGTCGCACCGCACGGCCAAAACGGCGTCCACCACGAGCACGAGCGCCAGAAGCGCGGGGCTCGACGTGGCGAAGCAGGCGATCACCAGCAGAAACGCCGACGCCAGCTTGGCGACGGGGTTCATGCGGTGCAAGAAGCTGTCGCCGGGTACGTACTCCAGAAAGCCGCCGCTCATCGCGCGCCCTCCCCTCTCGCCGCGCCCGCGCCCGCGGCGTCCGCGAGCGCGCGCTCCATCTCGTCAAGCGTGTTCGCCGCCGCCACCGGCGTGCCCGCGCAGACCCCAAGCTCCTCGCCCAGGCGCATCGACACCCCCACCACCTGGGGCGGGAGCAGGTGCGCGCGCTCGAGCACCGCGCGGTCCCTCAGCACCTCGAAGGTGGGGCCGTCGGCCACCACCTGGCCGGCCGTCATGGCGATCACGCGGCGCGCGTAGTCGCCCACCACCTCCATGTCGTGGCAGACCATGATGACGGTGGTGCCGCGCGCGTTCATGGCGGCGATCGCGTCCATCACCTTGCCGCACTCGCGGAAGTCGAGGCCCGTGGTGGGCTCGTCGAGCACGACCACGGGCGGCTCCAGCACGATGATGGAGGCCAGCGCCAGAAGCTGGCGCGTGCCGCGGTTCAGCAGGAACGGCTCGGCGTCAGGGTCGAAGCCGAAGCGCTCGACCATCGCGTCGACGCGCGCCTCCGCCTCAGCATCCGCGCGCCCGAGCACCTTGAAGCCGAACAGGAGCTCCTCGCGCACCGTCTCGCAGCAGATCTGGCGGTCGGGGTTCTGGAACAGGAAGCCCACCTTCGCCGCCAGCTCGCTGGTCTTGAGGTCGCGCGTGGACGCCCCGTCGATGAGCACCTCGCCCGACGTGGGCTTCAGAAGCCCGTTCACCAGGCGCATCGTGGTCGACTTGCCGGCGCCGTTGGTGCCGACGAACGCCACGAAGTCACCGTCGGGCACCGCGAAGCTCACGTCGCGCAGAACCGGCAGCTCCTCGGCGTAGCTGGCCGACACGTTCTTGAACTCGATCATGCGAGCACCTCCTTGCAGGCGGCGACCGCCTCGTCGACGTTGCGCGCGGCCGGGCCCGCGAACAGGCCGCGGCGGCGCAGGCGGTTCACCAGGCTCGTGGCGCGGGGGCAGTTCACGCCGATCTCGAGCAGCTCGTCGGAGTGCGCGAGCACCTCGGCGGGCGCGCCCCTGAACACGACGGCGCCGCCGTCCACGATGAGCAGCTCGTCGGCGTACTCGGAGAGCAGGGCGATCTTCTGCTCCACCACGATGACGGTGGTCCCGTGCTCGCGCGCGTAGCGGCGCAGAAGCTCGAACACGCCCACCGACGAGGCGGGGTCGAGCTCGGCCGTCGGCTCGTCGAGCACGAGCACGCGCGGCTCGAGCGCGATCACCGACGCCACCGCCACCTTCTGCTTCTGCCCGCCCGAGAGCCCCGCGATGCTGCGGTGGCGCAGGTCGGCGATGCCCATGGCGTCGAGCGCCTCGGTCACGCGGCGGCCGATCTCGTCCTTCGGCACGCCGAAGTTCTCCAGCCCGTAGAGGATCTCGTCCTCCACCACCGACGACACCATCTGCGACTCGATGTCCTGGCACACGCTGCCCACGAGCCGGCTCACGTCGGTGAGCGAGGCGGTGCAGGTGTCGAGCCCGTCGATGACCACGCTGCCGTAGAAGTCGCCGGGGTAGCAGTGCGGGATGATGCCGTTGAACGCGTAGGTGAGCGTCGACTTGCCGCTGCCCGCCGCGCCCGTGATCCCCACGAACGTGCCGTCGGGGATGGTGAGGCTGACGTCGCGCACCACCGGCGCGCTCCCCTCCCGGTAGCGGAAGGTGAGGTTTGAGATTTCGATCATGTTTCTCCTTACGGGAAGAGGGAACTCACATGCCCGGGAAAGCCGGCGCGCGGGGCCCGGATGAGCCCCGCACGTCATCGGGCGGCCCGGACCTGCGCCAGCAGGTCCGAAGCCCCCCTTAGCGCTTCAGCACCGCGCGCAGGATCGGGGTGAGGATGACGGCCACCACGGCGTTCATGACGGCGGTGCCGAGCACCATGACCGCGTACACGCCGAACACGGCGATCGGGTCGAGGTGCGCCACGGCCACGCCGACGATCAGGGCGAACGTGTAGCCGGACACCACCGTGGAGACGAAGGTGATGACGGCGGGGAACACCGCGTTCTGGCACGCCTTGTTGTCGGCGGCCACCTTGGCAAGCACGCTCACCAGGATGCCGCACACGAGCGCGCCGAGCACCTCGGAGGCGATGTTCACCAGGGGCGTGGCGTTGAGCATGGGGATCTGGCTGACCAGGCCCACCAAAAGGCCGATGATCACCGACTGGTACACCTTCGGGCGCACGAGTATGATGGCCAGGCAGTACATGGCGATCATGAAGTTGGGCTTCATGCCGCCGAACGACAGGAAGCTCGACACCGTGAGCTTGAGCACGGCGCCTGCCGCGATGAGCACCGCCACCAGGATGAGGTCCTGGACCGCAAGCCCGCTCTTCTCCTGCTGGGCCACCACGCGCTTCTGAGCCGTTGCGTTCACATCCGTCATTTCGATCATTCCTTTCTCGGCGGCCTCCACGCCGCCCGTCCTCGTCCGTCCCCGGACTCTTGCGTGCCGTCTACCTCTTGCCGAAGCGGGACGGGGCGAGGAACCCCGGGCGCCACCAACAAAAAAAGAGGCCTGTCCTTCGGGAAGTGCTTCCCTTAAAGGACAGACCTCTCAAAAGATCTGCGGTGCCACCTTTAATTGGCTCGCTTGCGCGAACCCCCTCGCGAACATGCCAACACATGTCCTGCCACTAACGCGGGCTCACGGTCCAGATACTCAGCCAGCCGCCGCGGCATGCGCCGCGCCAAGCCAACCTTTCCCCTTTCCCTCGGCGATCCATTTACCATCCAGCATTTCTGCGGGAATCTCAGCTGCACCCGCTCTCTGTGAGCGCTTGTGATGGCTTGACCTTCGCCTCAACGGTTTAAGGTATTCAATTGCGCTGCATACTTTAGCACAACGCAGCGGGCGCGCAAGGAGAATTTTCGCGAACGGAGCGCGGCGCCGCAAGCGGAGGGCGCCGGCCGCGTCGGCCGCGCGAGGCCGCCTCACGCGCGTGCGCCCAGCATCTCGCGCGCGTGGGCGAGCGACGCCGCGGTGGCGTCACCCGAGAGCATGCGCGCCACCTCGGCCACGCGCCCCTCCCCCTCGACCGCGCGCAGCGTGGTCTCGGGGACGTCGCCGGGGCTCTTCTCGACCACGTAGTGCACGTCGGCGGCCACGGCCACCTGCGCGAGGTGCGTGACCACGAGCACCTGGTGCGTGCGCGCGAGGTCGGCGAGCACCTGGGCGAGCGCCGTGGCGGTGGCGCCGCCCACGCCGGCGTCCACCTCGTCGAACACGAGCGTGGAGGTGCCGTCGCGCTCGCCCATCACCACGTGGATCGCCAGCATCACGCGGCTCATCTCGCCGCCCGAGGCGATGCGCGCGAGCGGGCGCGCCTGCATGCCCGCGCCCGGGCGGAAGAAGAGCTCGACCGCCGAGGGGCCCGCCGCCGTCCAACTCTCGCGCTCCAGGAGCCCCACCTCGCACGTCAGCTCGGCCGACCCCATCTCCAGACGGCCCATGACGTCGCTCACCGCGCGCGCGAAGGGCGCGGCGGCCGCGGCGCGCGCCTCGTGGAGGGCCGCGGCGGCCTGCGCGAGGGCGGCCTCGGCGGC
>NZ_JAAKEE010000014.1:0-61082 GCF_011038995.1 Adlercreutzia sp. ZJ242 | reverse complement strand
GTGCTTTGCCATGATGAACCTTCCTTTCTCGATCTGGTTGGCAATGCCAGTCGAGTATAGGAAGCGTGGCTCTGCTTGAAATCGCGGTGTTGGAGGTTATGCGGCTCGTCCTGAAATCGGGTGTTGCTCGCTACGAAATCGATGCGGCTGAAAATTGGAAATAATCATCGGAACGACTTTCGCGGCCGGGTCACCCGAAAGATGCTCTGGGATGCGTTGTTCTCCTTGATAGAGGAGCGTCACTTCGACAACATCAGCGTGAAGGACATCTGCGCCCGGTCGCACGTGAACCGCTCGACGTTCTACAACCACTTCGAGAGCAAGTTCGACCTGCTCAACTACGGCATATACGAGATCATGCCCGAGGAGGCCAACCTCATCGCCGCCGACGCGCACCGCCGGGGCGATGAGGGCAAGCCCCCTTCTCCTCACGAGGCCATATTCAACTACGTGTACAAGTACCAGCGGTTCTTCGGCAACCTCTTCGTCGTGAAGGGCATCAGCGACCACGTGTTCACGAGCATGATCGCGGGCACCTCCGACTTCTTGAACTTCAGGGAGCAGAGCGAGAACCGTCCCAGCGTTCCTCTGGAGGTGGAGGCCCTGATGTACTTCGGTGCCGTCAGCACCTTGACGGTGTGGTGGCTCAAGAACAAGTGCTCCACGCCGGTGGAGGACATGATCCGTTACGTCGATACCGTGTTGCGCCTCTAGCGCCCCAGGCCGGCGCCTTGCCGGGCACGCCTTGCGCGCCATCGCGCCGAGCGCCTTGCTCGCCGTCGCGCCGAGCGCCTTGCCCGCGCCCGCTTGCCACTCGCCTGACGTCTGGCATCCGCCGCTCGCGCCAAGCGCCCATCAGACGCCGGCAAGCTCCAGGGCGCTCGCCGGACAGACGTCAACGCAAGCCTGGCACGCCTCGCAGGCGGAGGCGCTGGCGGAGGCGTCACGATCATCCCCTATGCAGGCCACCCGATACGCCGAGCCCCGGCCGAGAAAGCAGAGGATGCCCGCGCCCTCAGACGAGCAGGCCGCCACGCAGCGGCCGCAGCGCACGCACGCCTGCTCATCGACGCTCATCGGCCCCGCTGCGCCCAGGAGGACCGCCCCCCTCCCGCGCGGCGTCGCATCGGGCTTCTCGCACGCACGCTGCGCCGCGAGCGCTCCCCAGCTCGAGCGCAGCGGCACGCCCAGGTGACGCGCGATCCCCCGCAAGTCGCACGTTCCCTGCTCCCGGAAGCGCGCGCACGAGCCGCATCGCACCCGATGCGTTGACATGACCAGGTCGAAGCTCGCGCGCGCCCATGCGATCGCTTGCGCGTCGCGCGTGTCGACGACCATGCCGTCCTCTGCCTTCTCCTCGCAGGCGAACACGGGCACGTCGCGCCCCTCCACGCCGACCGCGCACAGCCGACATGCCGCCCGCACGGGCAGGCCGTCGCCCGCGAAGCACAAATGCGGCACGGAGAACCCGTTGCGCAGCAGGACGCCGAGCAGGTTCTCCCCGCAGTCCGCCTCGACGAGGCGCCCGTCGACGATCAGGCTCACCGCGCTCATGACCCTCCTCCCGCCCGCAGGCGCTTCGCCGGCGTCACCTTCCGCACGGCGCGATGGTTGACGCCGGCGCACGAGTCGACGCAGATGGCGCAGCGCACGCACAGGTCGTCGTCGATCTCGTGGGTGCGGTACGTCCTCCCCGACAAGCCGTCGTATCCGTACGCCGACGTGATGGCCTCGCACACCACGCTGCACTGCTCGCAGGCGCTCATGCACCCGACGTCCTCGAACTCGTACGAGATCAAGTCGCGGCACACGAGCGCCGGGCACATGCGCTGCTCGACGTGGGCCCTGAACTCGTCCTCGAAGTACCTCAGCGCCGTGATGACGGGGCTCGACGCCGTGCGCCCCAGGTTGCACGCAGAGGCCCTCCTCAGGTGGGCTGCGAGGCTTCGCAAGGCCTCGAGGCTCTCCTCGCCCCCCTCGCCGCGGGCCACGCCGCCCAAGAGGTCGAGCATGAGCCGCCCGCCGACGCGGCACGGCACGCACTTGCCGCATGACTCGGACTGCGTGAACTCCAGGAAGTAGCGCGCCATCTCGACCATGCAGTCATCCTGCGACAGGACCACCATGCCGCCTGAGCCCATGATGATCCCGGCGTCGCGAAGCGACTCGAAGTCCACCGGCAGGTCGAGCGCTGACGCGGGGAGGAACCCTCCCGAGGGCCCGCCGATCTGAATCGCCTTGAACACGGTCTCGGGAGCGCGCGGGCGCGTGCAGTACCCGCCGTGCCCTATGTTCGGCGTCTCCCTCCCCGGCTTCTCCACGTTGAGGTCCACCATGCCGCCGCCCGCGTCGTAGAGTATCGCGCGCAGCGTCGAGCCCAGGGGAACTTCCACCAGCCCGGGCCGCGCGACTTTTCCCGTCAGGCAGAACACGGCCGTCCCGGCAGACGAGGCCGTTCCGATGCCTTTGAACCACCGCGCGCCGCGCGCGATGATGTGGCGGACGTACGCGAGCGTCTTCACGTTGTCGATCACGGTGGGACGGCCGAGGAAGCCCCGCTCGGCAGGGTACGGGGGCCTCAGGCGCGGCTCGCCGCGCCGCCCCTCCATCGAGGCGAGAAGCGCGGTCTCCTCCCCGCACACGAAGGCGCCCGCCGCCTCGAACACGTCCACGTCGAAGCAGAACGCCGTCCCGCAGACGCCCTCGCCGAGCAGGTGCGCGTCGCGCGCCTGCTCGATCGCCTGGCGCATCCTGTCGACGGCCAGCGGATACTCAGCGCGCACGTACACGCGCCCCTCGCACGCCCCCACGGCGTACCCCGCGATGAGCATGCCCTCGAGGACGGCGTGGGGGTCGCTCTCGATGATCACGCGGTCGACGAACGACCCGGGGTCGCCCTCGTCCGCGTTGCAGACGACCACCTTCCTCGCGCCGTCAGCCTCCCGGCACGCGCGCCACTTCACGCCGGTGGGAAAGCCAGCTCCCCCGCGGCCCCGCAGGCCGGCTCGGGCGATCTCCTCGATCACGTCGTCGGGGCCCAGAGCAAGCGCACGTCGCAGGGAGGCGTAGCCGCCGCGCCGCCGGTAGTCGTCAATCGAGCAGGGGTCGACGATCCCGCAGTTCTCCATGACCACCCGCCGCTCGAGGGCGCTGCGCGCGGCGAGCGCCTCCGACACGATCGCCCCGTCACTCTCAACGCGCCCCAGGTAGAACTTGCTCTCGGGCTCCTCCTCGCCGAAGCACGTCCTCAAAAGGTAGCGCGCCGCCACGGCGTCGAGGTAGCCGAACGCGTTCACGCGCCCCGAGGGCGCCTCCACCGTGACGAGGGGCTCCGCGTAGCAATGCCCCAGACATCCCACCTCGACCAGCCGGTAGGGCAAGCCGAGCTCCGCGATCTCGACGCGCAGCGCCTCGAGGACCTCGAGCGCGCCGACCGAGCGCCCGCACGTCGCCGTGCCGACCGCGATCGTGCGCAGCCTCTCACCGTCCTCGCCGCCGGGGACGCCCTCGCCGCCGGAGATGTCTCTGACGTCAGCCGGCATCATCTGCACCCCTGCCCGCGTCCTCGTCCGCGCTTGTGCCGTCGTCCGCACCTGCGCCCTCGTCCGCGCTTGCGCCTTCCCGCCCCGCCGCGCGGCTCGCAAGCTCGTCACGTGCGCTCACCTCGTTGAACACCGCGCGAACCTCCGCGCTGTTCATGCACCCGCAGACCTCGCCGTCGACCATGACGGCGGGTGCGACGCTGCAGCATCCGATGCAGGCGACGCGATCGAGGTCAAACGCGCCGTCTGAGGTGGTCTGCCCCGGCTCGATCCCCAAGAGGCGCGACCACTCGTCGAGGACGAGCGCGCTCCCCTTCACGTGGCACGCCGTGCCCGCGCACACCTTGACCGAGTGCCGCCCGGGCGGGTTGAACTTGAACTGCCCGTAGAAGCTGGCTACCGCGTACACCTCGGCCTTCGTGATGCCGAGGGCCGAGGCGAGCTCGCCGACCTGCTCGTCGGGGACGTACCCGTGCTCTTCCTGGATGGCCTGCAGCGTTGGCAGCAGCGACTCCCGCTTCCCGCCCATGCTAGTCCTTTGCGCCCGCGCGCGCAGCCCTCAAGAACTCGTCTGAGGTCTGCCGCATGATCTCGTCGACGAGGTCCTCCTGCCCGTAGGCCTTCAGGCGCTTGATCGCGTCGTCGGAGGTGTAGAAGCTGCGATAGGCCTTGATCAGGTACTCGTGCATCTCCCGGGGCGTCACGTGGGAGCTCGCGATGTTGGCCTTGCCGTACGAGATGTCCGCCCACGTGTCCTTGCGCACCAGGTCCTGCTTGACCGCGTGCTCGTAGAGCGGGCTGCCCGGGAACGCTGAGCAGATGAAGAACTCCGCGTAGTCGAGCTTGATCTCGCTTGCGAACGCGATGGTCCGCTCGATCTCCTCTGCCGTCTCGTCCGGGAATCCGATGATGAAGAAGCCCCACGAGCGCATGCTCGCCTCGTGGGTCCACCTCACCGCGTCGGCCATCTGGGCGAGCGTCTCGCGCTTGCCGACCAGGTCGAGGATGCGCTGGGACCCCGACTCGATCCCGTAGTACACGATGCGGCACCCCGCGCCCGCCATCGCGCGAAGCATCTCGGGCGAGACCGTGTCGGCACGCGCGCTGCACGTCCAGTTGACCTCGTACCCGCGCTCCACGATGCCGGCGCAGATGTCCATGACGCGCCGCTTGTCGAGCGTGAACAGGTCGTCGACGAACTCGAAGCTGTTCATGTGGAACTTCTCGACGATCTCACCGATCTCGTCGAGGATGCTTTCCGCCGAGCGCTTCCGGTAGCGGCTTCCGCCGATGAAGGGCGCCGCGCAGAACTTGCAGCCGAACGGGCAGCCCCGGCTCGAGACGATCGAGGCCGTCCGGTGCGGGTGCCCGCCCGAGGCGTAGAGCTCCATCGGCAGCAGGTGCCGGGCCGGGAAGGGCAAGGCGTCCAGGTCCTGTATGCACGGGCGCTCGGGCGTCATGACGACTGCGCCCGCGCCGTCGCGGAACGCCAGCCCGCGCACCCCCGCGAAGTCCCGCGCGCCGCCCTCGATCGCGTCGAGGAGCTCGACGAACGTCTCCTCGCCCTCCCCGACGCTCACCAAGTCGAGCTCCGCGCACTCGGCGAGCGTCTCGCGCGGGAAGCGGGAGGCGTGTATGCCCCCGAGCGCCAGCAGCGCCCCGGGGCAGGCGCGCCGCGCCGCCCGCACCGCGTCGAAGGCGTCCATGAGCGTCGTCGTCGTCGCGGTGACGCCCACCACGTCAGGGTCGAGCCTCCGAACGGCGTTCTCCAGCTCGTCGAGGCTCAGGTGCAGCGCGTTCGCGTCGATGATGCGGACGCTGCGCCCTGCGGCCTCCACCGCCGCCGCTATGTAGGCGATCCCCATGTTCGGCGCCGTGCAGGAGAAGAACTCGCCGCTCGGAAACGTGCTCGCGTCGACCACGTGGGGGTTGATCAAGACCAGGTCCATGGACAGCACCTGCGCGCGCTACCGCCGCGTCGGGTAGGGGTAGAGCCTCTGCCCCTCGGCGTTCGTCAGGTGGTAGGCGCAGAACGGCACGGTCCGCCCGTCGGGGGCCTGCACGCCCAGGTTGCAGCGCTCGACGCGCTTGGCGTCGAACGTCCACGCGTCCATGAAGCACATCACGAGAATCGGCAGGCCCCGCGGGATGGCGCCATGGTACTTCCGCAGCGCAACGTCCACGAAGGTCGAGCCCTGGGTGCTCCCGTCGGCGAAGAAGTCCTTGTACTCCTGCTCGCCGATGCTCCGTGACAGCGGGATGAAGAACTCGTCATCCCCCACCAGGTAGGTCGAGCAGTCGCACAGCGGGCTCACGCAGTTGAGCGGGTAGAAGTCCCGTGCCTTGACCATGCCGTCCGTCTGCTCCTCGATCATCTTGACGACGTCGCCCATGGTGACGTGCCGCTCCCGCTCGACGTCGAACCTCCCGGAGAAGAACGCCGGCTGGAAGGAGATGCCCTCGATGACGTCCATGTTGCCCATCGCGAAGCGGATGATGTCGGCGAGCTGGTGGTCGTTCACCCCGCGGACTATCGCGGGGGCCAAGATGACGGGCAGGCCCGCCTGCCGGCAGTGCTCGATGGCCTGCATCTTGAGCTCGTGGGCGCCCGCGCCCCTGAGCTTCTCCGTCACCTCGCTCGTCACGCCGTCGAACTGCAGGTACACGTTCGAGCAGCCAGACTCCCTGAGGCGCCGCGCAAAGCCCGGGTCCTGTCCGAGGGCGATGCCGTTCGTGTTGAGCTCGACCACCTCGAAGCCCACCTCGTGGGCCGTGGCGATGATCTCGAGCAGGTCAGCGCGCACCGTCGGCTCGCCGCCCGTGATCTGAAGCGTCGCCTCGGGGTACTCGCGCTGGCGTATGCCGCGCATCTGCTCGACGAGCTTCTCGAAGGAGGGTTCCTCAAGCTGCTCGCCAGCCGACATGAAGCACACCGGGCAGCGCATGTTGCAGCGATACGTCACCTCGATCTCGGCGAGGGAGATCCAGTTTCGGTGGGACGAGCACAGGCCGCAGTCATGGGGGCACGACCCCGACGACGCGGTTTGGGGCGCGCGCGTCTTGGCGGGGAAGTCGAAGCTGGAGCACCACGCGTAGTGCTCCGCGTCAGGCCAGACGTACACCTCGAAGTCGCCGTGCTCCGGGCAGCTCTTGCCCTGGTACACCTCGCCGTCCCGCTCGTACACAACCGCCGGGACGCTTGCCAGGCAATGCGGGCACACGCTGCTCGTCTCGCTGATCACCCGCGCGTTATCCGGAACGTGAAACATGGTCACCTCTCCTCTGAAAGGGGGCGGGAATGCGCCAGGCGGAACTCGTTGCGCGCGCCCTGATCTCCTCGCCACATCAAATCCAACTTCCGCCCGCACTCCTCGCGGTCGATCTCCTGGTCGACGACGAGCTCCAGCACGTGCCTCACCCTGCCGTGCGCGAGCGAGGCGTCAAGGGTGCTGCAGCTTGACATGCAGGCGCAGACGCACCAGTCGGCGCCGGTGCGGGCGAACTCCTCAGCCCGCCTGTGCGCGCGGACCTCGCGCATGGTGAAGTCGAACAGCGAGACCGCGCCCCCCGACCCGCAGCACCGCGACTTGTCGCCGCAGCACTCCATCTCCTTGAGGTCGTAGCCGGAGAGGATCTCACGCACCCATGCCCCTTGGGACGTCCCGCGCGCCGGGCACGAGTCGTGGACGGAGACGGTGACGCCCGGGCGCGCCGGGGCCTTCACCCCCGCGCGCGCCAAGTGCTCGTACACGGAGGTCACGCGCACGCCCTCGGCCTCCCCGCGGCTCTTGAGCTGCGCCAGGCAGTTCGGGCAGGCCACCATGACCTCCTCGTAGCCCGCGCTCGTGATGCGCTCCCACAGCTCGTCTGCGAAGCGCTCGTAGCGGGCGAGCAGGCCCATCTCCGCCAGCGGCATGCCGCAGCAGTCGTCCAGCAGCGCCACCTTCGCGCCGCACACCTCGTCCAGCAGGCGCATCAGCGCCGGGAGCAGCTCGTATCCCTCGTTGAACAGCGAGCACCCGGGCATGAGCGCCAAAGGCGAGGACGCCACGCGCTCAGGGGGGACGCCAAGCGCGTACGCGTCGCGGAACAGGCTGATGGCGTTCCAGTCGTAGTCGACCCACATGGCGCGATAGCGCTCAGCGTCGATTCTCCCCTCGGCTATGAGCAGGGACCGCATCGCCACCACCATGTCGGCTATCCTCACGTGGGCGGGGCACGCCGTCTCGCAGCGTCGGCAGAGCGCGCAGCGCGGTATGAACCACTCCTCCCGCGTGCCGAGCTCGCCGGCGAGCACCTGCCGTGCGAGCGACCCGGGACGGACGGGGTCGATGGCGGGAAGGATGTCGCAGGTCGCCGTGCAGGCGCCGCAGTCCAGGCACTTCGCGGCCTCCGCCCTCATCATCTCTCTCGCGTCGCCTGTCATCATGCAAAAGCACCCTCACGCTCGCCGGGCGAGGTCGAAGGCGCGTGAGCGCAAGCGCTTTCGACCTCGCCCGGCATCATCTCGACGGACTAGAAGTACACCGCGTTGTCGTCCTTCGGCGCGGCCGGGGCCCCGGGCGCCATCGGGATCGAAGGAGCCGCGGGGGCTGCGGGCGCGGCAGGAGCGGCGGGAGCCGGCATGCCAGCCTCCTTGGCCGCCATCTGCGCGGCCACGTCCTGCTCGCTCAACGGCGTCATCGGGGCGAAGCAGCGGGCGCACATGGTCGCCTCGGGCAAGTTGTTCGTGCCGCATTCCGGGCACTTGTGGTCAACCTGGTTGACCGTCGCAGGTCTAAAGCACATGGGTAACTCTCCGTTTCTCGTTACAGACCCTCAGGCTGGAGCCAGACTTCCGGCGCGTCGAGCATGGGGTCGTTCTCGTCGAAGATGTTGATCGCAACATCCTCAGGTTTGATCTGGCGTGAAGGGATGCGATAGGGGGACTTCTTGATGTACAGCTCGATCTCGCGTCCCTCCACGTAACCGCGGTCCTTGAGCTGCTTGGTCTGCTCGTCGTCGAGGCAGAGCTGGAAGAGCGGGACGCCTTCCATCTTGATGGTGTTCAGCCCCGCGCGCACCTCGAGCTCGTAGTCAGCGGCGTAGGCCCCCGTCTGCCTCCTGACGCTCAGGTACACCTCCTCGTCCTGAAAGCCCATCATCAGAAGCGTGCGGTAGTCAGCTTCGTCGAGGCCGATCAGGGTCTGGCAGCCGTTCACCATCCTGACGTAATACGGAACGCCCTTCGTCGTGTATCCGGTCGAATCATCAATCATGCCATGCTCCTGCCTTTGTCTGATGGGCGCGATCACCAGCCGACGACGCCGTCGGTGCCCATCATGTTCTTGTTGAAGTCCTCGATCTGCCGCTGCTTCCGCTTGATCTCGTCCTCTTTCCAGTCCTTGGCGGCCGCCTGGCCGACGTCGAGCTGGAAGTCGGCGTTGAGCCGGTCGACGAACGTGCGCACGCGCTCAAGCCAGCGGCCGAACTCGCCCTCCATGCGGCTCGTGGGCGTGAGGCCCTGCCGGAAGTACTGCGCGCCCATGGTGTTGGTCATGGCCTCCAGCTCAGCGCGAGCCCACGTCGACAGCCCGCCCTCCTTGAACGCGTTGTTCTTCGGCTTGGACGAGTAGATCATGTACGCGTCGGACGCCGCCTGGGAGAGCCCGCCGTACGCCAGGCGCAGCGCCGTGTGCCGCTCCATGGGGTCCTCGGTCGCCAGCGCCGCCTCGTACTCAGCCTGCGCTTGCCGAAGCCGGTCGAGCACGTCGTTGATCGCCAATGCCATAGGATGCTCCTAGCCCTCGAAGAACGCCTCCAGCGTGTCGCGGTCGGAGATGGAGATCTCCTCGGCGAACGTGGCCTTGGTCTCGGACCTCTTGAAGTTGTAGAGCTTGACGTCGTCGGCGGCGATGACGCCCTCGCCCACCATCTGGTTGAGCCGGCGGAGGATGTGGTCGGAATGGCAGGTGATGGCGACCTGCTTGCCCTCGTTGGCGATGTCCACCAGGATCTCGGCGATGCGGCGCTGCATGACGGGATGCAGGTGCATCTCAGGCTCCTCGATCATGATGAGGGTGCCGGGCTGGTACAGCGTGCCGAGCACGATCGCGGCGATGGACTGGTTGACGCCGTAGCCCGAGTTCACGGCGCTGACCCACATGCCGCCCTCGTCGAGGTCCATGACCACGCTCGGGCCGCCCATGACGTAGGGGTTGATGTTCACGCCGATCTTCGACAGGCGGTCCTGCATGACCTCGAGCTGGTTGCGCACGCCCGGGTAGCGCTTCGCCTCGTTGATCTTGTACATGATCAGGTTCGACAGCCACTCCTCGAGCAGGGAGTGGTCGCCTGCGCGCTTGGACACGTCCTCGATGGTCGGCGCGCCGGCGAGCAGCGGGTAGCTGTACTTCGTGAAGCCGCGGTTCGAGGAGAGGTACAGCATGTTCGTGAACCAGTCGTAGACGAGCTTCTGCCCCTCGACGGCCTTGGTGATCTCGGCGCGGTCGTGCACGAGGTACTCGCCGCCGCCGTAGCCCTTGGCGACCTGGGAGAGGAAGACGCGGTGGTAGGGCTCGATGACGCCCGGCGCCGTGCTGTCCCAGCGCCATACGTGCCGGTCGCCCTCGATGAAGCTCTCCTGGATGCCACGCTCGCGGATGCGGGCCTCGTAGGTGCTCTCCCCGTAGGCCTCGTCCTCGAAGCGCGGCGCGATCCTCATCTCGAGGCTGGCGTCGTGAGCGTACACGATCTCCTTGTAGTCGCCCATGCGCAGCAGGTAGTCGTTGAAGGTCACCTCGTTGCGCTCGATGCTCTGCTTCATGAGGGCAAGCGACTGGAACAACGTGGTCTTGCCGACGGAGTTCAGCCCGGTGAGCACCGTGAACTTCCCGAACTCGATGTCGATGTCTTTCAGCGCCTTGAAGTTCTCCAAGGCGACGCTCTTCAGCTGCATGGCACTCTCCTTCTCGATGAGCTGACTGGTCGATCTTTGCCCCCGGCTGCCGGCACCGCATGCGCGGTGCCGGCGTGCCTGAGGCTACCTCACGCGACAGCCTCGCGCGTTTTCCCAGCTAGTTGCTGAAAACCGTGTTGAACGGGTACTGCGCGGCCTTGGTGACCTTGCAGAGGCCCTGCTTGATGTTGAAGCCGCCCGCGTAGGGGTCGCAGTTCTCGGGGGCCTTGTCGGTCGCCATGTTCGTGTTCGACATGAACCAGCCGCCGAGCCACGGCTCCTCCATGGGGAGCTCGGGGTACCACCAGCCGTGCTGCGCGGCGATGGCGCGGGGCAGGATGCCCGAGGAGAGCTTGGCCCTCTGCAGGAACTTGCCGCGGCGCGTCTCGATCCAGCACCAGTCGCCGTCGGCGATGCCCAGGTTCGCGGCCGTCTCGAAGTGGATCTCGAAGTACGGGTCGCGGCAGCGCGAGCGGAAGCCGGAGATCTGGCGATACTCGGAGTGGTACATCGGCATGAAGCGGGAGCCGGCGATGAGGATCAGCGGGTACTCCTTGGCGATCTCCGGGGTCCTGACCGGCGACTCGAAGGGCTCCTCGTAGTCGGGGACGGCGGACTCGGGGCCGCAGAGCTTCTCCATGATGGTCGAGTGCAGCTCGACCTTGCCCGTCGGCGTGGCGAAGCCGTACGGCTGGCCGGTCTCGGGGTCAAGCTCCTCATGCCACTTCGGCACCGGCGGATGGAGGTAGCGGCGCTCGACGCACTCGTCGAAGCTCTTGTACCCCAGCGGCTCCATGATCCACAGGGCGACCTCTTCCTTGTCCTTCCAGTGCCAGTACTCCTTCACGATGTCCTCGGGGAAGTACTTCTCGGCGATGGCCTTCCAGAAGCTGTAGTTGTCCTTGCGCTCGTACATGGGCTGCACCGCACGATAGCCCCACCAGTTCACGTCCGCGCAGCCCCAGAGGGCGTACGGGAAGGACAGGGGGCGCTCAAGCCACGTCGCGCCCGGCAGCACGTAGTCGGACAGCGCCGCGGCGGGGGTCATGAAGTACTCGTGGGTGACGATGAGGTCGAGGCACTTGAGGGCCTGGTAGGTCTGCTTCGTGTCGGCCACCATCGAGAACGGGTTGCCCGCCTGGATGAAGGAGGCCTTCACGGCCTGCGGCTTGCCCGTGATCATCGCGTTGTAGGTGATGGCGGACGGGGCGGAGCAGTTGTAGTTGTACACGGACGCGTAGTCGCGCTTGTACACGCGGGACTGGGCCTCGCTGATCAGCTCGTAGCTCGCCCACGTGTGGATCGGGAAGGTCTCCTGGCCGCAGGTGTGGCGCTTGGACTTCGGAAGCAGGTCCGGGCGTCCCAGGTCGTTGGTGTGGCGGAACTTCATGTAGTGCGGAGCCACCAGCGAGCAGCCGCCGGAGACGTTCATGTTGCCGCAGATCGCGCGCAAGAAGCCCTTGAGGCGGTTCGCGTCGGTCGCGTTGCGGCCGATGGTGTCGGTCGCGAGGCCCCAGCCGCAGGCGCCCGGTCGCGCGTTGCCCCACATGCGGGCGGCGGCGCGGATCTTGTCGGGATGGACCCACGTGATCTGGGCGACCTTCTCGGGCGGGTAGTCCTTGACGCGCTCCTTGAGCTCGTCGAAGCCGTAGCACCACTTCTCGACGAACTCCTTGTCGTAGAGCTCCTCCTCGATGATGACGTTGAGGAAGCCGAGGGCCATGGCGCCGTCGGTTCCGGGGCGCAGCTGCAGCCAAAGGTCGGCCTTGCGCGCGAAGTCAATGCAGCGGGGGTCGACGACGATGAGCTTCGCCTTGCCGAGGGCCAGGGCGTCGAGCTGCTGCCAGGTCTCGGGGAAGTCGCCGGACTCCATGAGGTTCTTGCCCCAGGTGAGCATGACCGCGCTCTCCGGGCCCGCCGAGGGGCTGGCGAAGTTGCCGTAGATCATCGAGTCGGCCGTCATCGTCGGGCACCAGCAGATGTCGCAGGCACCCACGTTGACGTTGGGCGATCCCAGCAAGTTGAAGAACAGCGCCGCGTACCACTCGTCGGTGCGGCCCGTGCCGCGCTGCAGGACAACGGACTCCTCGCCGTACTCGTCGACGATCTGGTGCAGCTTCTCCGCGATCTCGGTTGCCGCCTGCTCCCACGTGATGCGCTCCCACTTGCCCGAGCCGCGCGCGCCGACGCGCTTCAGCGGGTAGTTGATGCGATCCTTGTGGTCATGCCACTCAGGAATGTACTTGAGTCGCTCGCATACGCGCCCTGCGTTGTTCGGCGAGGTCGGATCGCCTTCGAGCTTGGTCAGACGCCCGTCCACAACAGTGGCAAGCAAACCACATCGCTCATGACTGCTGTGACACAGAATCGGTTTGACCTCTGTCGCCATTTCCTTCTCCTCCTTCTTCTTTCTCTTCCATTACCTTCAAACTCTCGCGAGGCCCTTTGACCTCGCCTTTTCAACGTATCGAAGAACGGAGCGCTTCGCCATCAACAGTATCTCCCGTCTGTTCGTTACCCCGACACCGCCCCGAAAGCGCCGCCTTAGGCAACACCGACCCCCGAATTGTCCACGTCTCGGTCGAGGGCGCGAGGGGCAGCGGCGCGGGCGCGCCTCAGCCGAGCGCGAGAACCGCCCGTCGCGCGGCGTGCTTGTTCGCCTTGAGGCGGCGCGCCTTCTCGCGGATCTCGTACATATGCCCGCCCTTCTCGTACTGCTCCCTCAGGCTCGAGGCTGCGGCGACCCTGCCGCCCGTCATCTCGAGGAACACCTCGTCAAGGTCGGCGTCGGCGAGGTCGAGCCCGAAGTGGTCCGCGTAGGAGTCGAGGGCGAACCCCTCGAGGATGGCCTCGCGCGCCCGCTCCATGAGGAACGCGCCGAACGCCTCCCGGTCCATGCCCTGCGTCGCCAGGTAGTCGTCGAGCGACAGGTTGCTCTGCTCGGCCTGCCCGCTGATCTGGTAGATGAGGTCGTTGACGACCTTCTCGTACAGGGCGTCGGAGATGGGCGCGTCGAGGCGCCGGGACAGCTCCTGCGCCACGGGACGCAGCAGGGCCTCCTCGTCAGGCTTCGCGCGCTCCTGCGCCATGCGCGCGCGGATGGCCTCCCGAAGCTCCCCCACGCTCTTCGCGCCCTCGATGTGGCTGGCAACCCACTCGTCGGTGAGCTGGGGCGGGGTGAACTCGGCGAGGGATCGGACCGTCACCGTGCACGTCAGCGTCTCCGTGTCGCGCTCGTTCTTGGAGTGCAGGCCGAGGGCCTGGAACTCGAAGGTCTTCGTCTCCCCGCGCCTCATGCCCGTGACGTTCTCGTCAAACTCCGGGGAGAACCACCCCTCCCCTATGTCGAACGAGCGGCTCGGCGACGTCAGGTGCTCCACGGGCTGTGCGCCCCTCAGGGTGCTGATGGACACGTTGACCCTGTCGCCCGGCCTCACGGGCCGATCCTCCTCGGTCTCCACGTACGCGGCGTGGTCCAAGACGATCTGCTTGAGGTACCCCTCGACCTCCTCGTCAGTGACCTTCTGCTCCGGAAGCTGCACGCGCACCGGCTCGTACGACGACAGCTCGTAGCGCGGCTTGCGCGTCACCTCGACGGCAAGCGCGTAGGGGGCGCCCTGCGTCGGCTGGGGCGCGTCGACTATGACGGGGTCGAGGATCGTCTCGAAGTCGAGCGCGTCCACTATCCAGGAGACGAGCATGGCCGGCACGCCCTCCGCGCAGCGGCTCTCGACCTCGTCCTGGCCGAGCTTCTCGACCAGGAGCGTCATGATGTCCTCGTCGCTCGTGGAGTCTATGACGTTGGTGTAGGCCAGTATGCGCCTGACGACCTCGAAAACGCTGCTGACGTCCGCTGCGGCGAACGACGCCTCGACGCGAACCTTCCCATCGCCCGCGTCAGCGAGGCTCATGTGCTCTGGCTTCATGACCGCACCCCTTCATATAGACACGCCGTCCGACCGCCCCCTTGCGGCGCGAGGCGCGCCGCAAGGCGGCAGCTCCTCAGCGCTTGGGGGCTTTACTCAAATCTACCGTTTCGAGCTGGGGTTTCGTAGTCAGCAAAAAACTGGGCGTGTTTAAGATCGCGACATTCTCGCGTCGTGTGTTGCCTAGGGGCACATATCAGGGAAACTGTCTGGCGCGCTGGCGCGCGTCAGGCGGCGCACGTCCCGCCGTCCGGCGCGCGCCAGCGGCTCTTCCCGCCGCCTTCCCGCCCGCCGTCCTCCCGACCGGATCGGCCTGCCTTCGCCACCGCTCGCCAAGGGGCGCTTCGGCCGACGTTTTCCCCTTTCAGCGTGGGGAGGAGCGGCAGATGGTCTATCATGGTCTGCGTGGGAAACCAAGGCCCGCCGCATGTGGCGGGACGAAAGGGGAAGCAACATGAAGATGAAGAAGCTGACCGCCGTGATCTCCCTGGGCGCTCTGCTCGCCTTCTCGCTCGTCGCCCTCACCGGCTGCGGCGCCAACGACGAGCAGGTCATCCGCGAAGCCATCGCCGACGAGCTCGACTCCTACAAGACGCTCGACGACGAGGTCGTGAACACGCTCATCGCCGACATGGACGCCGACGAGCTGTCCGACTACGGCATCGACGGCGCCGAGTTCATCAAGTCCTACCTCTCGGGTTTCGACTACACCATCGACAGCGTCACGGTTGACGGCGACACCGCCGAGGCCGTCATCACCATGACCTGCAAGAGCTACTCCGGCTACGAGAAGGCGCTCGAGGAGGCCGCCACCAGCATCATGGAGGACGAGAGCATCTTGAAGATGAGCGAGGAGGAGGTCAACGCCCTCATCGGCTCGACCATCATGGACGCGCTCGACAGCGTGGAGGTCGCTCAGACCGAGCCGGTCACCATCGAGTACACGAAGTCCGGCAACGTGTGGGAGCCCGCGGCTTCCACGAGCAACGACGTCGCCACCGCCCTCATGACCAACTAGCATGCGCCCCGTGAGAGCCGCCTGCTTATGCGGGCGGCTCTCTGCTGTCCGAAGGAAGCGACCCTCATGAGCGAAACCACCCCGAAGAGCACGAGCGCGCGCCGCACTGCGACGCAGGCTGCGCGCGCGTCCGCCCCCGCCCCGCGCGGCCGTGAGCCGCAGGCGCGCCTCACGCCCCAGATGGCGTGGCTCCTCGCCGCGCCCCACACCTGGCCTGCGTCGATCCTGCCCGTGCTCGTGGCCTGCGCCTGCGCGTACGCCACGACGGGCGCGCTCTCGGTGACGATGGCGTGCACGCTGCTCGTCATCTGCGTCCTCATGCAGTCGGCCGTTAACACGCTCAACGACTACTTCGACTACGTCAAGGGAACCGACTCGAAGGAGGACAACGTCGACCCCTCGGACGCCGTCCTCGTGTACAACAACGTGAACCCCGCCTCCGCCCTGCGCCTCGCCCTCGGCATGCTCGCCGCGGCGTTCGCGCTCGGCATCTACCCCATCGTGCAGGCAGGCTGGATCCCGCTTGTCATCGCGCTTGTGGGCGCGCTCATCGTCTTTCTGTACTCGGGCGGCAAGACGCCCATCTCGTACCTGCCCATCGGCGAGCTCGTGAGCGGGTTCGTGATGGGCGGCCTCATCCCGCTCGCATGCTACCAGGTGCTCACCGGCAGCCTGGACTGGCGCGCGCTCGCATGGGCCGTCCCCACCGTCATCGGCATCGGCCTCATCATGCTCACGAACAACACCTGCGACATCGAGAAGGACGTCGCGGCGCAGCGCAAGACGCTCGCGGTCCTGCTCGGGCGCGCGCGGGCCGTGAGGCTCTACCACGCGCTCATGTACGCGTGGGTGGCGGCCGTCATCGTCATCGTCGGCGTGTGGTTCACGGGCGGCCTCGTCGTCATGCCCTTCATGCTGCTCGCCGTCTACCCCATCGCCAAGGCGCTGCGCTCGAACCCGCTCGCGAACCCGGCGCGCATCGGGGCCATGGCCCAGATCTGCAGCCTGAACGTGGCGCTCGGGGCGTTCTACGCCGCCGCCGTGCTCGCGAGCCGCGGCATGACGCTCGTGCTCTAGCGCGCCACGCGCATCTGGCCGGCAGCGCACGCCGCGCGAACACACGCGCCTTACGCGCCCTTCCCGCCGTCAGGGGGATAAGCGATGGCGATCTGGCCGCGCCAGCGCCGCGCGAGCGCGTCAAGGTCAAACGTCTCGAGCAGCTGCTCGGGCGTCGTCGGCTCGTCAGCGGGGATGAGGCCCGCCACATAGGCCACGTGCCCCACCACACCCGCCGGCGTCTTGAAGCGCGCGAGCAGCTCGTCGAGGGCCGCGTCGCGGTTGCGCTTGGCGAGGCGGCGCCCGTCAGGCGCCACGAAGAGCGGCACGTGCGCGTAGCGCGCATGCGGGAGGCCGAGCAGGTCCTGCAAGTACACCTGCTGCGGCGTGGAGCATAAGAGGTCGACCCCGCGCACCACCGAGCTCACGCCCTGCGCGGCGTCGTCGACCACCACCGCGAGCTGGTAGGCGAACGCGCCGTCCGAGCGGCGCACGAGGAAGTCGCCGCACTCGCGGTCGAGCCGCTGCGCGTAGGGGCCCTGGATCTGGTCGTCCACCTCGATCACGCGCGCGTCCACGCGCAGGCGGCACGAGGGCTGCCGCGAGGGCGCGCCGGTCGTGAGCGCCTCGGTCTTTAGGCGCTCACGCCGCGCCGCGCGCTCATCGTCCGTCAGGTTTCGGCACGTGCCGGGGTAGACGTGCTTCTCCCCCTGGTGGGGGGCCGAGGCCGCGTGCAGGTCGGCGCGCGTGCAGAAGCAGGGGTAGGTCAGGCCGCGCGCGGCGAGCGCGTCGAAGGCGGCGCGGTACGCCTCGTCGCGCCCGTGCTGGTAGAAGGGGCCGGCGTCCCACGTGAGTCCGAGCGACTCGAAGTCGCGCTGCACCGCATCGCGATACTGCGGCTTGGAGCGCTCGCGGTCGAGGTCCTCGATGCGCAGGACCATCTCCCCTCCCTGCGACTTGGCCACGAGCCAGGCCATGAGCGCGGCGAATATGTTGCCCGCGTGCATGCGCCCCGTCGGCGAGGGGGCGAAGCGCCCGACGACGCGCCCGCCCCCTTCGTGAGCGTTGTTGGGCACCTACGCCTCGTTCAGCACGAAGGCGCGGCCCGCGGCGAACGCCGCGAGGTTCGCCTCGACGGTCTTCGGCGGCACGCGGCGTGAGATGGTGTCCTCCCACGCGCTCACGGGGAAGTCGAGGCGCGCCGAGAGCGCGCCGAGCAGCACCACGTTCGACGCCTTCACGTTGCCCGCCTCGCGTGCGAGGCGCTCGGCGGGGATGAGCAGCGCGCCGAGGCCGACGAGGTCCTCGCGCGCACGCGCCGGCATCTGCGCCTTGCCGGTGAGCACGGGCAGCGACTTGATGGCCTCGTCGTTCACCACGAGCGAGCCGCCTGCCTTGAGCTGCGCCTGGTTGCGCAGCGCCTCGGTGGTCTCAAACGACACGATGATGTCGGCGCAGCCCAGGTCGGACACCATGGAGGCCACCTCGTCGCCGAAGCGCACGACGGTGGTCACGGCGCCGCCGCGCTGGGCCATGCCGTGGATCTCGGACACCTTCACGTCAAGCCCGGCGGCGAGCGCCGCACGGGCGAGCAGGTCGGCCGCGAGGATGGTGCCCTGGCCGCCGACGCCGCACAGCAAAACAGTTGTTGCAGACATAAATGAACCTCCTACTCTGCGACGATGGCGTCGAAGCGGCAGTACTGGGCGCATTGGCCGCAGCCGATGCACAATCCGGCGTCAATGGACGCCGTGCCCGTCTCGGCGTCGCGCGCGATGGCCGGGCAGCCCAGCGTCGTGCACACGCCGCAGCCCGTGCACGCCGCGCTCACGGCATACGGGGGACGGCGCTTGCGCTCGAGCAGGACGCACGGCGCGCGGAAGATGAGCACCGACAGCTCGTCGGCGGCCGACGTGGCCTCCTTGAGCGCCGTGCGCACCGCCGTCATGTCATGCGGGTCGACCACGCGCACGTCCTCGACGCCGAGCGCGCGCACGACACCCTCGAGGTCGAGCTCGCGGCTCGGGCGCTGCTGCAGGGTCACGCCGTTGAAGGGGTTGCCCTGGCGGCCCGTCATGGCCGTGGTGCGGTTGTCGAGGATGCACACCGTGCCGCTGCCGCAGTTGTACACCGTGGAGATGAGCGAGCTCAACCCCGAGTGGCCGAACGTGGAGTCGCCGATGACGGCCACCACGGGGCGGTGCTCCTCGCCCGCCCAGGCCAGCTCGAAGCCGTGCGCCATGGAGACGGACGCGCCCATGTCGACGCACGTGTCCATGGCCGCGAGCGGCGGCAGGGCGCCGAGCGTGTAGCACCCGATGTCGCCGGTGACCACGGCGCGCAGGCGCGTGAGCTCCTTGAACACGAGGCGGTGCGGGCAGCCCGGGCACAGCGCCGGCGGGCGGCCGGGGAGGTCGTCGCGCGCGGGCAGATGCTCGGGCGCCTCGAAGCCGAACGCGGCGCGCACCAAACCCGGCGACAGCTCGCCGTCGCGCGGCAGCTCGTGCGGGAACGCCCTCACGCCAACGCCGCACGCCGCGACGCCGCTCGCCAGGTACTCCGAGGCTTCCTCCACCACGTAGAGCTCCTCGACCGACTCGGCGAAGGCGCGGATCTTGCCCGCGGGCAGAGGCCAGGTCACGCCGAGCTTCAGGACGGACGCCTCCGGCAGCGCCTCCGCCACGTGCTGGTACGCCGCGCCGGCGCAGATGACGCCGACTCTTCCCGCGCCCTTCGTCACGACGTTGTAGGGGCACTCCTCGACCCACGCGCGCAGGTCCTCGATGCGCTCGAGCTGCACCTTGCGGCGCGGCTTCGCGAACGCGGGCATCATGACCCACTTCTGCGGCGCCTTCTCGTAGGGCTTCGGCTCGAATGCCGCGCGCTCGCCCACCTCGACGGGCGTCTTGGTGTGGGACACGCGCACCGAGGAGCGGATCATGAACGGCACGTCGAAGCGCTCCGAGAGCTCGAAGGCGTCGCGCGTGAACGCGAGCGCCTCGGCGGAGTCGGCCGGGTCCATCATCGGGACGTGCGCCGCCTGCGCGTAGTAGTGCGAGTCCTGCTCGTTCTGCGACGAGTACATGCCCGGGTCGTCCGCGGCGAGGATGACCATGCCGCCGCCCACGCCGGTGTACGCCGCGGTGAACAGCGGGTCGGCCGCCACGTTCACGCCGACGTGCTTCATCGTGGAGATCACGCGCGCGCCGGCTGCCGACGCGCCGAGCCCCACCTCGACGGCCACCTTCTCGTTCGTGCACCACTCGGCGTACACGCCCTCCTTGCGCCCGAAGCACTCGAGCGTCTCGGTGGAGGGAGTGCCCGGGTACGCCACGCCGATCGTGGCACCCGCCTCCCATGCGCCCTGGGCGATAGCCTCGTTACCTGACAACAGCTCCATACCACACCTCACTTGGCGCCGAAGCGCCCTCTTCCTTCTCTTCCCATGCTCTGCCCATGCCCCCTGCCCGCAGGCGCCCGAGGCGCCAGGCTAGAGCGCGCTCTCCTCGTACAGCAGGCAGAACGTCCCGATCTGGACGAAGTCGCCCGAGCGGAGCGCCTTCGCCTCGACGCTCTGGTTGTTCACCCACACGCCGTTGAACGAGTTCTCGTCGGCGATGACGTAGCAGTCGCCCTCGCGCCGAAGCGTGGCGTGCATGCGCGACACCGTCATGTCGTTCAAGAAGATCGAGCACTGCGGGCTGCGCCCGATGGTAAGCTCGCGCTCCTCGGGGCTCAGCCGATACGTCACGCCCACCTGCGGGCCGCGCACCACGCGCAGCACGCACTCGCAGGCGTCCCGCTTCGCCGAGGCGCGCTCCTGCTCGTCGAGCACGAGCGGCTTGAACTTCTGCGTCGCGCCGAGCAGCTTGAAGCCGCACTGCGCGCAGCTCGCGTCACCGGGGTTCACCGGCGACTGGCACACCGGACATCTCTCTGTCATGTTCACCTTCCCGTCTGCCCAGGCTCGCCTGCGGCCAGCCTACACGACAAGCGCCTGCTTGTCGTAGATGAGCGATACGTCGTTGAGGACGACCGAGTCAGCCATGGTCGGCTCGCCCGTGAATCCCTTGATGAAGCGATCCCACCAGATGCCGATGCCCTCGAACACGCCGGGGGCCGCGACGTCCTCGCATGCCACGAGGTCGACCTGCGCGACCACCTCGTTGCCCTGGTGGAAGGTGGCACGCCCGAGCACGTCTCCCACCTTCACGTCGCCTTTCGGCTCGTCGAACTCGAAGGACTCGCTCACGTTGCCGTCGAGCGCGAACACCTCGACCGACGCCGCGGGGTCGGCGAACGTCGCCTTCACCGTGCGGTCGGGCCAGTCGGCATGCGCCACCTCGGCGACCACGGGCGCGTCAACCTGCGCGCCGCCAAGCGTCACCGACACGCTCTCGGCGGCGTGCGCGAGCGCATACGTCACGCGGTTGTCGTACACCCAGTCGAACAGCGTGGTGGTGTCGACGAAGCGCTGCGCCTCGGAGCTCGATTTCAGCACGATGGCGTAGAGCTCCACGCCATCGCGCGTCGCCGCGCCCGCGAAGCACGCGCCCGCCTGGTTCGTGAAGCCGGTCTTGATGCCGCAGGCGCCCTCGTAGACGCCGAGCAGCTCGTCGGTGCTCTCAAGCTCGATGCTCGCCTTCTCGCCGTCGCGCTCCACCTCGATGGCAGCCGCCTCCGTGCCCACGATGCTGCGGAACGTCTCGTTGCCCATGGCATAGGCGGCGATCTTGGCCACGTCAGCCGCGGTGCTGTGGAGCTTGCCCTCCCATTCGCCGTCGTCGAGCCCGTGCGGGTTGGTGAACACCGAGTCGGTGCAGCCGAGCTCGGCGGCCTTGGCGTTCATGGCCTCGACGAACGCTGCGAGCGCCTTCTCGTCAGTGCTGCCGCCGAGCACGGCCTTGCCCACGCTCTCGGCGATGGCGATGGCAGCGTCGTTGCCCGAGGGGATCATGAGGGCCTTGAGCGCCTCCCCGAGCGGCATGACGTCGCCCTCCTGCAAATGAGCGCTCGACTCGCCCACCTCGGCAGCCAAGGCGCTCACCGTGACCGGCGTGTCAAGCGGCGCGGCGTCGAGCGCCACCACCGCGGTCATGACCTTGGTGATGGAGGCGATCTGCGCGGGGTCGCTCGCGTTGCGCTCGAAGTACACCTTGCCGTCGGCGTCCACCACGATGGCCCGCTCGGCGTCGATCGAGGGGCAGGCCGCCGCCGCGATGCCGCGCTGCTCCATGGCGGTGCCCGCGATCACGTCAGTGCGGCGCACGTCAGCCCAGGCAGCGTCCGCGTCCGCGAGCGCAAGCGCGCAAGGGCCCATCGCCATGCTCGCGCACAGCAGGCCCGCGCACGCCAGGCGGCGCGCCCGATCACGCCGGCGGCGCCTGACTGGATGCGCGTCCGCGAAAGCCGCGTATGTCAGATTGGTGTTGAGCTGCATTGCTTCCGTTTCCGCTCGCTTCCTAGTTACTCGGCGCATCGGGGCCCTTCACGATGACCTCGTCGATGGGCGCATACACCGAGTGGAACGCGTCCTGCCGTACCAGCTCGCCGTCCCTGGTCTTCACCGTGCGCTTGACCGTGATCTCAAGGCCGTCGGTCCCCACGGTCTTGACGTACCGCGTGCCGGGCGCGAGCGTGTCATCGACCTTCTCACGCGTTTTGTGCTTGGCGCCCTCAACCCACTCGCCGGTCTCCGTTGAGACCTTGTAGCCATGGTCAACTCCGTACAGTGTAACGGTTACGCTCGAGTCAGTGTAGCTGGTGCGCAGCAAAACATCGGAATCGGTATCGTTTCGCCAGACGAAGTCCAGGTCAGGGTATGACACGGCCGCGTCGCGCCCCGCCGGGTAGCTCGACATGTAGAGCGTGTGGTTCCTGCGCCTGTCAACGGGGAAGCCGCCCTCGTACACCGCGTTGAACACGGTGGTGGCCACCTGGCAGATGCCACCGCCCGCCTCGTCGATGTACTCGCCGCCCGAGATGGCGCCCGCCGGCAGAAAGCCCGCCTCCTCGTTGCAGTTGCCCGCCGTGCCGTTGAACGACCACGTGCCCTCATCCGACTGAGCCACTGAGTTGTTGATCAGATCAGACACGAGGTGGATGTTGTGATTGCGGTTCTGCGTGGACTCGGTGTTGGTGTAGAGCGTGGTGTACGATGAGATCTCGGCGACCAAGCCGCAGCTGAGCGCCTCGTCGAAGGCCATAGTGCCCGAGACGCTCGTCGTCTCGATGGGAATCTCCTCGCTGCTCGCCACTTGGACGGTCCCGTCCTCGCGGAAAGAGCCGAAGAGGTTGGCGTCGAGCGCGGAGAGGGCGTCGTCGAGCATGGGGACGGTCACCTTGCCACGCGGCGTGACGGAGACCGCGTCTCCCTCAACGTCGAAGTCGAGGGAGACGCCCGCGTCCGACGCGTTCTCGTTGAGAAGCTTCACGAGCGTCGGCGTGGCGAGGGCGTGGTCGACGAAGGGTGCAAGCTGGTAGGCCCCCTCCTGTCCCTCCACGCGCGTGCCGATCCAGCGGGAAAGCTCCGTGCGCTCAATCGAGAAGCTCTTGTCAGCCGTGCGAAAGGCCGTGCCATCGGCGATGAGGGTGTTCACCGCATCGCAGGTCGCCTGCGCGGCCGCCCCGTCAATGCGCAGCGGCGCATACTCCGTGCGCGCCACGAACGAATGCGCGCCGTCCTCCTCGCTCAGGAGAGCCTCGCTCAACTCCCCTTCGAGCACCTGGCGGTTGACCATGTAGCCGTCATGCCCCTCGACCACGCTGGCCACGCCCTCTTCGAAGGCGATGTCGTAATCCTGACGCGGATCGCCGATGGCCGAGTCGATGTCGCACGCGAGGTTCTCAAGCTCGTCTGCGCCCATCTGAACGCGCACGTCAACATGCCAGCCTCCCCAGAGTGCGCGAAGGCGGTCGATGGGACCGAGGCCCTCGCGACCGACTGCCATGGCCTCGCCCACGAACTCGTCAACGGGCAGCGTCGCGCCAAGCGAGCGAGCCGACTGGAGCCACAGCGACTTGCTCTTCTGGGCCTCCTCGAACGATATCTGCTCGGCACGCGCCTGGTCCTGCACGATCTGCTGCTCGATGTCAACCGAGTTCGCCACCTCGTCGTTCGCGAAGATGATGACCTGGTTGGCGGCCAAGCGGTCGTCATAGGCGTCTGACACCGCAGAGGCGGCCTCTGCCTCCGTCATGCCCGACACGTCAACGGTGCCGATGGTGACGCCGCGGTGCACCTTGCCTCCGGTCAGCCCCGCGTCCACGAGGCCGCCCACCAGAAGCACGCACGCCGCCACGAGCACCACCGCCGCGACGCGGCTTCTTGCCGCCACGCGCCTCACGAGCGAGAACAGCAGGGAGAGCCCCCGCCCGACAGCCTTGATGAGGCCGAGGAGCACCGCCGCCAGAAGCCCGAGCACCCGCTCGGGAAGGCTCTGCGCATCAGCCGCCTTGGAGGATGCGATGGGCTGCACGGGAAGGCCCGTAGCAGGCGCGCTGCGGCGCGGGCGGTCCTTCCGGGCGCGCCCTTGGCTGCGCGAGTCCTGGGCGCCGCGTGTCGGCTGCGCCTTGCGCGCAGGTCGAGGCTTGCGCGCAGGCTGCGCGCCATGGCCGTGCGCGCCTTCAGGACGCGGGCGCGCGGCAGCAGGCCGCCCCTTGCGCGCGGCCGGCTGCGCCGACCCCCCCTGCGGGCCATGAGCAGCAGGGCGCTCCTTGCGTTCTCCTGCGGCGGGGCGGGGCTGAGGCGCGCGCTCGCGGCGCGCTCGCCCGCCGGACGCGCCTGCCTCAGGCCGCTGCCGCGCGTGCTTCATGCTACTTGCGCTCTTCGTGCTACTCGCACCGCTCGCGCCCTGCGCGCCCTTCATGCCGCTCGCGCCCCGCATGCCGTATGCGGCGCGGGGCGCCTCTTCGCGACGCCGCGGCGTGCCCTCGCGGCGGCGCGGCTCGTTGTTCCGACCCTCGCCCACCGGCTACTCCCCTGCTTGGGCGCGCGCGGCGCGCAGCATCTTGAGCGCCGTGACGCAGTAGTACACCGTGGTGCCGATGGCGAGCACGAGGCCCGCGTACACGAACCAGATGCCCCACGAGACGGCCGCGTCGGTGAAGCCCGGCAGCCAGGGCAGGTCGCACACGCCGAGGCCCGGCACGAGCGGCCAGTTCAGAAGCAGGCCCGCGAAGCCCACGAACAGGAACGTGGTGGCGAACTTGCCGGGGTAGATGACGGGCACGCGGATCTGGTAGCGCGAGATGAGCCACCAGCCGCCGACGAGCAGGAGCACGTCGCGCGCGACGACGAGCACGATGACCCACAGCGGGACCCGCCCCACCAAAAACACGCCGAGCACGCCCGTGACCATGAGGATGCGGTCGACCGCCGGGTCGAGCAGCTGCCCGAGCTTCGAGACCGTGTGCGTGCGCCGCGCGATCTGCCCGTCCACGAAGTCCGTCAGGGCCGCGACGGCGAACACCGCGGTCGCGGCCACGTCATGCCCGCAGAGGAGCAGGACGAGGTAGACCGGGACCATGCACAGGCGTATGAAGGAGATGACGTTGGGCAGGGTGAGCACCCTGTCGGTCACTTCCTCTTCGGTTATCTCGGAACCGCTCCGATTGCCGCTTTGCGCTTGGTCCATGTTCGCCCATTCCCACGAAGGCCGGGCACGTGCCCGGCCGCTTCAACTTGTACGCTTCAACTCGTGCGTGTGCTTCAACTGGTACGTATTCTAGCAGCCAGCCTGGCAGACCTGCGAAGGCGCCGCACGCAAGGCACGTAACAATAGCTAAACTTCACAGGCGCGCGACGCCGAGCGAGGCGCCCGGCGAGGCGCCCGCCCAGAAACGAGCGCGGGACCCGCCGCAGCAGGCCCCGCGCACGCGCGCTCTGTCCGCGCCGCTACTTCTCGAGCTGGCCGAGCTGGTCGGGCTCGGAGAAATCCCACTTCACCGGCGAGCTCGGCGTGACAGCCGGCTTGGGGTTCTTCGGGTCGGGCACCTCGAACACGTTGCAGAACTGCGAGGCCGACACCGGCGTGTAGGTGGGCAGCATGCGCAGGCAGTCCTTCGGGCACGCGTACACGCACGAGGAGCACTGAATGCACATGAACGGGTCGATGGCCCACTTGCGGTTCTTCTTGTCAACCGTGATGGTGTGGCACGGGCACGTCTTCGCGCAGATGCCGCAGAGGATGCACTTCTCCACGTCGTTGTGGATGTGCCCCTTGAGCCCCGCGGGCACGGGCTTCGTCTCAACGGGGTACAGCGTCGTCTCGGGCTTCTTGAACAGCGAGCCGAACGTCATGCCCCCCAGTTTAAAGCTTCCCATGGTTCCCTACCTTTCCGTGCAGCTGATGCAGGGGTCGATGGTGAGGACGATCATGTTCACGTCGGCCAAGTCGCAGCCCTTGAGCGCCGTGGCCATGCCGGCGAGGTTCTGCGAGGTGGGCGTGCGCATGCGCATGCGCTCCAGGTACTTGGTGCCGTTTCCGCGCGCGTAGTAGTAGCACTCGCCGCGCGGCTGCTCGAGCACGTTGGACGCCTGCGCGCCCTCGGCAGGGGCGCCCTTCACGGCGACGGAGATGTCGCCGGCGGGGATCTTCGCGGCAAGCTCCTTGATGATCTCGATGGACTGCAGGACCTCGAGGCAGCGCACCTTCACGCGCGCGAAGCAGTCGCCCTGCGCGTCGGTGACCGGCTGGAAGTCCGACAGGTCGCCGTAGGCGCCGCGCCCGAAGGAGCGCACGTCGTAGGGCACGTCGGACGCGCGGGAGAAGGGGCCCACCATCGAGAGGTCGAGCGCGGCCTCCTTGCTGATGACGCCCACGCCCACCGTGCGGTTCTTGACGGACGTGTCGGTGAGCAGGGTGTTCATGATCTTGGTGTAGTCGCCCTTGATGCCGTCGAGCACGCTCACGATCTCGCGGAGCATGGCGTCGTCGATGTCGCGGTTCACGCCGCCCACCCTGACCACAGACAGGATCACGCGGCCGCCGGTCGTCTTCTCGAAGATGTCGAGCACGCGCTCGCGCAGGCGCCAGCAGTGCATGAACATGCTCTCGAAGCCGAAGGCGTCGGCCGCCAGGCCGAGCCACAGCAGGTGCGAGTGGATACGCGAGAGCTCATGCCAGATCACGCGCAGGTACTCGGCGCGGCGGGGCACCTCGACGCCCATGAGCGTCTCCACCGTCTCGGCGTAGCCGAGCGAGTGCCCCATGGCGCAGATGCCGCAGATGCGCTCGGCCACGTAGATGAACTGGTTGTAGTCGCGCGTCTCCACGAGCTTCTCGAGCCCGCGGTGCACGAACCCGATCTGCGGGATGCAGTCGATGACCGTCTCGTCCTCGACCACGAGGTCGAGGTGCAAGGGCTCGGGCAGCACGGGGTGCTGGGGGCCGAAGGGGATGATGGTTGACTTGCCCACGCTACTCACCCTTCCTCTCTGCCGCAGCCGCCTTCTTGGCCTTGGCCTCCATGGCCGCGCGCACCTTGGCGGCCTTCTCCGGGTCCATGGCGGCGAGCTTGGCCTCAAGCTCCGCCTCCTTGGCGGCGGCGTCGGCAGCCGTCTCGGCCTTCTCGGCCTCAGCTTTCGCGGGCGCCTCGGCGCCGCCCTGCTCGGCCGCCTTCTTCGCCTTGGCCTCCTTGGCCGCCTTCGCCGCGGCGATCTTGCGCGCCTTGTCGCGCGCCGCCTTCTGCTCCGGCGAGATGATGGTCATGGGCTCCTTCACGGCGAGGTGGTAGAAGTTGCCGCCGAAGTCGATCGCGATGCCCTCGAAGCGCACGCCGAACAGGTCGTGGATCTCGTTCTCGAACACGAACGCCTCGAGGTACAGGTCGGTGATCGACGGAATCACCGCGTCGCGCGGGACGCCGCTTGCCACCTCGTTGTCGAGCCTGCCGTCCTTCATGAAGGAGTACACGAGGTCGACGCCGTCCTCGGTGTTCACGGCGAGCGTCTGCACGTAGCGGAAGCCCTCGGCCTTGCGCGCGGCGGCGGTATCGTGGATCGCCTCGATGGAAAGCGGCGAGAAGTCTTGTTTGAACTGGGGCATGTCTCTAAGCTCCCTTCTTGGCGGACTTCATCGCAGCCGCCTTCTCTTCGAGCACGCCGATGCCCTGCACGATGGCGTCGATGATGGCCTCGGGGCGCACGGCGCAGCCGGGGGCGTACACGTCGACCGGGATGGCCTTGTCAACGCCGCCGATGACGTTGTAGCAGTCGTGGAAGATGCCGCCCGAGCACGCGCAGATGCCGCAGGCCACCACGACCTTCGGCTCCACCATCTGGTCGTAGATCTCGCGCACCACGTCGATGTTCTGCGCGTTGACCGAGCCGGTCACCAGGAAGATGTCAGCATGCTTGGGGTTGCCGGTGTTGATCACGCCGAAGCGCTCGCCGTCGAAGCCCGGGCACAGCGTCGCGAGCACCTCGATGTCGCAGCCGTTGCAGCTCGAGCCGTCGTAGTGGATGACCCAAGGCGATTTGGAAGCGTAAGCCATATCAATCACTCCCTAGATGAACATGAGGACGGCCAGGTTCACGCCGCCTGCCAAGAGCGCCACCGCCCAAGCCGACTTCAACATGAACTGCCACTTCACGCGTGCGAAATTGTTGTCGATCCAGATCTCGAGGAAGTACACCGCGAGCACCACGACCACCGCGACGAGCACGCTCAGCGGGCTGCCCCACACGAAGAACATGCCCACCCAGCCCATGAACAGGACCGTCTCGCACCAGTGCATGATCTCCACGAGCGCGAGCGTAGGCCCGCTCATCTCGGTGGTCACGCCGCGCACGATCTCCTGGTGCGCGTGATGCGACATGGACAGGTCGAACGGCGACTTGCGCAGCTTGATGGTGAGGATGAACAGCAGGCCCAGGAACACGAGCCACACCGTGGTGACGATGGGCGCGTCGAGCGAGAACACGGCGCTCACGTCGAAGGAGCCCGACGCCATGAAGAACCCGACGGCCATGAGCAGCACCATGGGCTCGTACGACATCACCTGCAGCGTCTCGCGCGCCGCGCCCACCTCGGCGTAGGGCGAGCGGGAGGAGTACGCCGCGATGATGAAGAACAGGCTCGAGAGCGTGATCACGAACACGCACAAAAGCAGGTTGCCGCCCGTGTAGAAGATGCCGCCGGCCAAGCAGGCGAACACGAGCGCGCAGGCGACGTAGGTGCCCTCCACCGAGTTCACCGACACGCGCTCCTTGCCCAGGAGCTTGCGCACGTCGTAGTACGGCTGGAGGATCGGCGGCCCCACGCGCCCCTGCATGCGCGCCGAGATGACGCGGTCGAGGCCCGCGAGCAGACAGCCCACCACCGGCGCCAGGACGGCGAACAGGAGGGCGCCGATAAGCGTAATGAGAATGGTCATGTGTATCACACCCCTGCCTTAGAGCATCATCGGCATGCCGATTGCGGCCATGACGAATGCGGCTACCATGATGATCGTGTTGAACGCCACGCCGACGGGCGCGATGCGCTTCTCGCCGAAGACGCCTTCCATGTACCAGTTGCGCACCGTCGCCGTGCTCTCGCCCGAGAGCGCGTTCTGGAAGGTGCGGCCCGCGTTGTCGCGGCTCACGCCCGAGAGGTAGACGCCCACGGTGCGCGCCTTGCTCGCGCGGCCCACGCCGGCGAACAGCACGATGACCACGAGCGCCACGGCGATGCTGCCGATCCACAGGTTGTCAGCCGAGACGGCCTGCCCGAGCGTGCCGTAGATCGACACGATGTAGGGCTCGACCATGTACGTCGAGATGAGCGGCAGGAGCGCGCAGCACACCACGAGGAGCACGGCCATGAGCAGCACGGCCGACCACTCGCTCTTGTGCACGGTGAGCTCGACGTTCTCGGGCTCGCCCGCGATGCCGGCGAGCTTGCCGAGCCACTTCGCCCAGAACATGAAGGTGGCCGCCGAGCCGAACGCCAGGATGACGATGAGCGCGATCTGGTTCATGTCGACGAACGACACGAGCGTGGCCCACTTCGCCACGAGCATGCCGAACGGCGCGATGAACATGCACATGATGCCGAGCATCATGTAGCGGGCGAGGCGCGGCATGCGCTCGAACAGAAGGTCCATGTCCTCGATGTCGCGCGAGCCGATGTGGTGCTCGGCCGTGCCCACGCAGAGGAACAGCAGGCTCTTCGCGATGGCGTGGAACAGGATGAGGAACTCAGCCGCCCACACCGCCTCGGGCGTGCCCACGCCCGCGCAAGCCGTGATGAGGCCCAGGTTCGCGATGGTGGAGTACGCGAGCACGCGCTTGGCGTTGCTCTGCGAGATGGCCATGAACGAGCACAAGAGGAACGTGATGGCGCCCACGAGCATGACCATGAGCGAGGGAACCGGGCACACGAGCATGATGGGCGAGAGCTTCACCAGGAGGAACACGCCCGCCTTCACCATGGTGGAGGAGTGCAGGAGCGCGCTCGTGGGGGTGGGGGCCACCATGGCGCCCAGAAGCCAGGTCTGGAACGGCATCTGCGCGGCCTTCGTGATGCCCGCGAACGCGAGCGCCACCACGGCGAGCGTGACGATGGCGGGGTTGCTCACGCCGATCACGAGGAACTCGTAGAACGACAGCGTCCCCACCTGCGTGGCGCAGAGGATGAGCGCCACCGCGAAGCCGATGCCGCCGAGCAGGTTCATGATGATCTGGCGGAAGGCGTTGTTGATGGCCTCCTCGGTCTTCGTGAAGCCGATGAGGAGGAACGAGCACAGCGTGGTGATCTCCCAGCCCGTGAACATCCACGCCATGTTGTTGGAGAACACGATGACGAACATGGCGGAGAGGAACACGAACATGATCGCGAAGAAGGTGGGACGACGGTCGCGCGCGCCCTCGGGCTCGTGCGCCTGGAAGTCCTTCATGTAGCCGAGCGCGTACACGCAGATGCCGCTGCCGATCACGCCGATGATGAACGCCATGAGCAGCGAGAGCGAGTCAACGTAGAGGCCGTAGGGCACGCTCATGCCGTGCGCGAGCGCCAGCTCGAAGTAGAGCGAGAGCGCGAGCTGCGCCAGTCCGAGCACGCCGGCCCACACGTTCTTGTACTTCACGGCGAACGCGAGGATCACGCCCACGATGACGCAGCTCAAAAGCGTGCAGATGGTGTCGACCACCGGCGATGAGAACTCGAAGAGCACCGTCTGGGTCCCGAGGTTCATGGCCACCAGCGCCACGGATGCCACGCCGATGATGATGGCCGAGGCCCACACGATCGCATCCCGCGCCTTGTCTTGGCGCGCCACCATCAGGAGCAGCGCGGCCACAAGCGGGAACACGATGAGAAATCCAAGCATTGCCATGCAGGCTCCCCTTTCATCCTAGTCTTTTCTTTTCCGATTATTTGTGTCCGAGGAGAAGTCAATTCGGGCATAAACAATAAGCTACTCTAGCAAAGGGCGCATCACATCCCCCGCAAAAGGCCCCATGGGGGTGTTTTGTTCGGTGAAAGATACCGGGCCGCCGCCTCAAAACCGCTCGCCGACGTTTTCAGCGCGGCGGCTCGGTATTACGTTTCCGCAGGTAAGCGATGAAAAAGAGCTATTGTTGCGCCCGCCGGGCGCCCGCTGCGGCCGAAACGAAGCCGCGTGCCCACTCCGGCGAGGCGAGCGCGTTCACGTGGAGGTAGCTCGCCACGACGTTGCCCGAGCACACCCCGTCACGCCCGCGCCCGACGCCGCGCCCGCGCACGTTCTCGTACGCGAAGCGGTGCGCGCCGGGGCCGGCCGCCACGCGCGAGTGGTGGTGCTCGTGCCCGGTGAGCACGGTGCCCGCGGGAAGCCACGGGTGCGCGTCCGTGGCGCGCGCCACGGCGTAGCCGTGGCCCTGCCGCGCCTGCTCCATCACCACGTCGTAGTCGAGCACCCCCGCCATCGCGTACGCGCGCCCGCCCACGTGCAGACGCTGCCCCAAGAACATGAGGCCGCCGCACTCCGCGCACGCCGCGCCGCCTCCCGCGGCGAACGCGCGCACGCTTGCGCGGAAGGCGGCGTTCGCCTCGATCTGCGCGGCGAACGCCTCGGGGAACCCGCCGCCGACGTACAGGCCGCTCACGCCCTCGGGCAGGCCCGCGTCGCGCATGCTGTCGACGAACGTGAGGCGCGCGCCGGCGTCCTCGAGCGCGCGGAGGTTCTCGGGGTAGTAGAAGCTGAACGCGGCGTCGCGCACGACGGCGATGAGCGGGCCTGAGGCCCCGCGCGGGGTGCGCGGCACGCGCGGCGCTGCGCACGCGGGATGCGCGGGATGCGGGGCCGCCTCAAGCGGCGGCGCGCTCGCCGCGATCGCAAGCAGGGCGTCGAGGTCCACGCATTCCTCGACGAGCGCGGCGGCCGCCTCGCAGAGCGCCTCGGCGGCCTCGGACTCCAAGCAGGTCACGAGCCCGAGGTGCCGGTCGGCGATCCTCAGGCGCTCGTCATCGGGGATCACGCCGATCACGGGGACGCTGCAGCACGCCTCCACGGACTCGCGCATCACGCGCTCGTGCCGGGGGCCGCGCACGCGGTTCAGGATGACGCCCGCGATGCGCACCTCGGCGTCGAAGCAGATGAGCCCGAGCGTGATCGCAGCCGCCGTGCGCGTCATGCGCGTGGCGTCGAGCACCACGACGACCGGCGTCGCCGTCTGCTTCGCCACCTCCGCCGACGAGCTGCTGCCCGCGGCGTCCATCCCGTCGTAGAGCCCCATCGCGCCCTCGACCACGGCGACGCCGGCGCCCGCGCTCGCCTCATGCATGACGGCGCGCAGGCCGGCCGGGTCCATGAAGAACGCGTCGAGGTTGCGGCTCGCGCGATGGGCGGCCACGCCGTGCCAGCCGGCGTCAATGAAGTCCGGACCCTTCTTGAAGGGCTGCACCACCTGCCCGCGCTTCTCGAGCGCGCGCAGGATGCCCAAGGTGATCACGGTCTTCCCGCTCTTCCCATGGGACGCGGACACCATGACGCGCGGCAGGCTGAAGCACGTCTCACTCATAAGCTGCCTCCTGAGAACGGAGCTGCACGCAAAAAAAGAGGTGATGGGCAAGCTTGACGCCCATCACCTCGTCGCTGCGAACCTACACGCAGCCGGTCGGCTTCATCAAGCCGGCGATCTTGCAAGCTCCCTTGCCCGGACCGCTCGGGAAGAGCTCGTAGATCTCCGCGTTCGACTTGCCCGTGTCCTTGAGCATCTTGCGAACCATCGGCGCCACGCCGAAGTCCGCGTAGTACTCGCGCAGGTAGTTGATGACGGCCCAGTGCTCGTCGGTCAGCTCGACCTCCTCGGTCTCCGCCAGCTTGTGGGCCACCTCCTCGTCCCACTGCGAGGGATCCTCGAGGAAGCCGTCCTCGTCGAGTTGCAGGACGCGATCCCCTACTTGAAGCTCTGCCATATGCAGCCTCCTTACCTTGGTATCAGGTACGTACCTTCTATGTTTAGCCGCGGCTGCGGCGAAACATCAGCTCAGGGCGCACTCCTCCTCGCCCGCCCGCGCATGCGCCCCGTCGTCGCGCCGCGGCTTCTGCTCGAGCGACGCGCGCACGCCCACGGCCACCTTGTAGAGCACCGTGAGCACGAGCATCCCGATGCCGTACACCCCCGCGATCACGAGGATCTCGTTGAGCGTCGGGACGTACTGGATGACCTGCTCGAACGAGTTCGGCACGAAGCCCGCGAGCACGAGCCCGAGGCCCTTGTCGATCCAACAGGCGACGAACACCGCGATGAGCGCCGCGATGAGCGCGCGGTGGTTCGTGCGCATCTTCGGCACCAGGAGCAAGATGATGCCGGCGAACGCGAGCACGACGGCCGTCCACATGAACGGCACGAGGTTCCCCGCGCCGTCAAGCCCGAAGAACAGGTACTCGAGCGGGGCGGTGTGCGACGGGATGCCGCTGTAGAAGCTCGTGAAGATCTCGAGCAGGAAGAAGAACACATTGAGGATCATGGCGTAGCATACGATCTTCGCGAGCGAGTCGATGGCCTTGTCGCTCGCCTTGAAGGTGGTGAACTTGCGCATGATGAAGCACAGCAGGATCAGAAGCGCCGGGCCCGCGGCGAACGCCGAGGACAGGAAGCGCGCGGCGAGGATGGCGGTCATCCAGTAGGCGCGCCCGGGCAGGCCGCAGAACAGAAACGCCGTGACCGTGTGGATGCTCACCGCAAGCGGGATGGCGACGTAGCTCAGCACGTGCGCCCACTTCGGCGGCGGGAAGCCCTTGCGCTCGGCGCCGAGCGCCGCCCAGCCGATGAGGATGTTCACCACGAGGTAGGACGACAGCACCACCATGTCCCAGAAGATCATGGCATGCGGCGTGGCGTACAGGATCACGTTCATGATGCGCGTGGGCTGGCCCAAGTCCACCAACACGAACAGCATCGCCATGAGCACCGCGGCCACCGCCAGAAACTCGCCGAATATGACGATCTTCCCGAACTCCTTGTAGTTGTGCAGGTAGTACGGGATGGCGACCATGACGCCGGAGGCGGCGACGCCCACGAAGAAGGCGAACTGGGCGATGTAGAGACCCCAGCTCACGTCGCGGCTCATGCCGGTGACCACCAGCCCGTTCTGGATCTGGTTCGCGTAGGCCAGGATGCCCACGCCGATGACCACCAGAAGGAAGGCGACCCACCCCCAGTACAGCTTGGAGCCGTGCAAGGCCTTTTCAAGCACGCTGCTCACCACCTTCCACGATGTAGTAGACGCTCGGACCCGTGCCGAGCTCGACGCGCCGGCGTATCGAGAAGCTCTTCGCAAGCGCGCGCCGCACGTCGGATTCGGGGTCGTTCAAGTCGCCGAACAGTATGGCGCCCTGGGACATCTCGGCGCACAGGGGCGCCAGCCCCTTGTCGATGCGCTCGGAGCAGAACATGCACTTCTCCACGACGCCGCGCACCCGCGTGGGATAGGCGGGGTTGACCTCGGCGAGGTGCAGCCGCGGGTCGTCGAAGTTCAGGCTGCGCGCGCCGTAGGGGCACGCGCCCATGCAGAAGCGGCAGCCGATGCAGCGGTGGTAGTCCATGCTCACGATGCCGTCAGGGCGCTTGAACGTGGCCTTCGTGGGGCACACGCGCACGCACGGCGGCTCCTCGCAGTGGTTGCAGAGCATGGGGAACGCCATCTCCTCCACGCCCTCGCTCACGTACGTGCTCGCGATGTCGGGAAACGCGTGCTCGAAGCTCTCAGGCCAGATCCACTTGACGGCGGTCTTGTCGCCCTCGATGGCCGGCACGTTGTGCGCCTTGTGACATGCCTCGATGATCCGGTCGAGCACGTCGGCGCGGTTGAGCTTCTGCTCGTCGACGACCAGGGCCCAGCGCTTGCCCGACGCGCCCTGGGCTGCATCCTGAGCCGCGCCCGGGGCCTCGCCGCCGCCTGCGCAGCCCGTCAAGGGCACCAGGCCCGCAGCGCATGCCACGAGGCCCGCCTTGATGAAGTCCCGTCTTTCCATACAGCCAACCCGCTCTCTCTTCGCCGGCATTGTTCTTTACCCCTCGCCCACGACGCCGTCGTCGGTCAGGCCGTGGCACTCCCAGCAGTACAGATCGACGTTGGAGTACGCATGGCATGACTCGCAGAACTGGTCGGGGTTCGAGTGGCAGGACAGGCACGTGTCGTCGAGGCTCATCTCGTAGACCTGCCCGGAGCTGCTCACGTACGCGGTCTTCCCCTCGCGCACCACGTCGTTGCGCCACTGGTCGAGCAGCGTCATGTGCGAGCTGCGCATGTACTCGACGGGCTCGATGCACTCCTTCACGTCGAGCGCCGCGATCTCGGGCGTGTCGAGGTCGAGTTTCGGCGCGCTTTGCGCCTTGCCCGCGCCCAAGATGAACGGCACGACCATGATGAGGCAGAACACGCCGATGAAGACGAGGGTGAGCTTTCGCCTAGCCATGGTTCGCCTCCTCGTCGTCCGCGCCCGCATCGTCCGCCGCAGCCGCGCGAGCGCTCGGCAGCTCCTCGAGCCTCAGGTCGAGCGTGCGGTGGTCGTCGTCGCCGAGCACGAGCGCGTTCGCCACCAGCTCGTGCACGCCGGTCACGCGCGTGCCGGGCACCCAGTAGTCCATGAGCGCCGGGAACGACGCGCGGTCGAGCGCGCAGATGTTCGCGAGCGTGTTCACGCCGTAGGCGTCGCGCACCGTGCGCACCGCCTCCGCGCGCGGGAGCCCGCCGCGCAGCCTGAGCTCCATGTTCTCGCCCGCGTTGAGGCCCGAGCCGCTTCCGCAGCACAGCGTCTTCTCGCGGATGGTCTCCTCGGGCATCTCGTAGAAGTTGTTGCACACGTTCTTGATGATGAAGCGCGGCTCCTCGAGCAGGCCCATGGCGCGCGCGGTGTTGCACGAGTCGTGGTACGTGACGACGAGGTGGTCGTTGCGGGAGGGGTCGAGCTTGAGCTTGCCGTGGTAGATGAGGTCGGCCGTGAACTCGGTGATGTGCACCATCTTCGTGGACGCCGCGTTGGCGAACACGGTGCCGGTGACGGGGGACACGGGCTGCTCGAGGAAGTCGGCCGGGCCGTTCCACGTGTCCATGTACTGGTTGACGAGGCGCCACATATGCCCGCACTCGCCGCCGAGGATCCACTTCACGCCGAGGCGCTCGGCCTCCGCGTACATCTTGGCGTTCAGGCGCTTGGCCATCTCGTTGGAGGTGAAGAACCCGAAGTTGCCGCCCTCCGAGGCGTACGTGCTCAGCGTGTAGTCGATGCCGAGGTGCTCGAGCAGCATGACGTAGCCCATGAAGGTGAACGTGCCCGGCTCGGCGTAGAGGTCGCCCGAGGGGACCACGAGCAGGATCTCGGCGCCCTTGCGGTTGAACGTGGGCTCGAAGCGCCTGCCGGTGACGTCCTCGAGGTCGTCCATCATGAACTCGACGTTGCCGAGGATGGTCTGCGGCTCGAGCCCCACGTGGTTGCCCTTCATGTAGCAGTTGGCCACCGGCCCCGCGATCCAGTCGGTGTTGAGGCCGAGCAGGTTCAGGATCTCGCGGCCCATGATGGTGATCTCGGCCTGGTCGATGCCGTAGGGGCAGAACGCCGAGCAGCGGCGGCACTCCGTGCACTGGAAGAAGTAGTACCACCACTCCTTGAGCACGTCCTCGGTGAGGTCGCGCGCGCCCACGAGCGGCCCCAGGACCTTCCCCGAGGTGGTGAAGTAGCGCCGGTACACCGAGCGCATGAGCTCCGCGCGCACCACCGGCATGTTCTTCGGGTCGCCCGTGCCCAGGTAGAAGTGGCACTTGTCAGCGCAGGCCCCGCAGCGCACGCACACGTCCATGAACAGCCTGAACGAGCGGTACTTGTCCATGCGCTCCCTCATGCCCTCGAGGACGATCTCCTTCCAGTTAGCGGGAAGGTTCCAGTCCGCCTCGGACGAGGACCACTCGTGCGCGTTGGGAAGCCCCACCACCTCGAGGTTCTTCGGCTTCGCGGCGTGGCAGTACATGCCCTCGCGAAACTCGGTCGGCGTGTCCATCCATGAATGCGGAGTACACCCCAACTCGTAGTCCAGCATGCTTTCCTTGCTCGGTTGCTTGGCCATGCGCGATCACTCCGAATCCAACGGTAGTCCGACTTTCCTCATCTTCTCGCCGAAGTCCTGCTCGTACTCGGCGTAGGTGTGAACCTTCACGTCGTAGTTCCACGGGTTGACGTGACGCACCATGCGGCTGTTGTTCGCCAGGTTGCGCGTGGGGCTGAAGAACACGCCGGGCGCGTGCATGAGCTTGCTCCAGGGGAAGTAGACGATGAGCGCGCACACTAGGAAGAGGTGCACGAACAGAAGCGGCTCGATGCCCTCGGGCGCCACCGGGGAGAACGACACGAGCCCCATGGCCACCTCCTTGACGCCCGTCACATCGACGCGCACGCCGTAGCGCAGCACGATGCCCGTGAGCGCGATGCCCAGAAGCAGGAAGAGCGGGAAGTAGTCGATGCTCAGGGACACGAAGCGGATGCGCGGCAGCACGACGCGCCGCAAGAACAGGAAGGTGAGCGCGCCCACGATGACCACGTCGGTGATGTAGAGCAGCGGGATGCCTATCTGCAGCACGCTGTCTGCGCCCTCGATCACGCCGATGAACTCCGGCACGGGGTCGAGGAACAGGCGGAAGTGGCGCACCACGATGATGAGCATCGACCAGTGGAACGCCAGCGCGCCGAGCCACAGCCACTTCGCCGAGCCGTAGCCGAGCTTCTCGCCGCGCTTCTCCGCCTTGCTGTTGCGGAAGAGCGAGCGGAAGAACAGCACCTCGAGCAGCATCCTGCCCACCACGCCCGCATAGGACGACGGGTTGTCGAGCTTGGCCTGCCTCACCCACGGCAGGCTCTTCTGCTGCCCGCAGGTCGTCGTGATGCGGAACGGCACGGCCGAGGCGCCCCACCGCATGACGCGGATGGCGAACCCCACGACGAACAGGGCGAACGCCGCGTACGGGATGATGACGCCAAACAGCAGGTTCAGGTGGAGGAAGGCGGTTGAGGCCCAGGCGAGAAGCGCCAGCGCCACGACCAGAAGGAAGGGGGCCAGTATCCTCATGCGATCCCTTTCTCGCGCTCGAGGTTGTCCAAGTGGCGTTGCAGCATCTTCGTCTCGCGCCTCACCTCGTCGAGCCTGAGGCGGTTGAGGTCCTCGCGGCAACGCAGGTAGCAGTCCACGCTGTGCAGGAAGGCCAGCTCCGCGCGCTCGGCGGCGCGCACGCTGAGCGCCTCCGGGGCCTCATGCGCCCGCAGCCACGCAAGCACGCGGGGCTTCAAGTCATACAGCGGTTTGAGCACGCTCGAAGGTTTGTCGTCTTGAAGCGCCTTGACGCGGCACAGGTCCTCGACCGACGTCGGGACGCCTGCCGCGTCATCGTCTGAGAGCAGCCAGACGGCGACGTCGTCCGCCGCCTGGCGCATGCGAAAGCCCGTGGGGTTGTCATACCGACCCGCGCTTGCGGTCGCAACGCCCCTTGAAGCGGCAGGGTCAAGCAACGCGAGCAGCTCGTCTGCGAGCTGCGCTGCGCATTCCTGACCCGAACCGAAAGACCCAAAAGGATCGAAAGACACCGTCATCCCCTGCCCCCGCACGCCCGGGGCCGAAGCCCCGCGCTCCCCGACTCGTATGCCGACCTGTGCGCCTGCGCGCCTACTCGGGCGGCGCGACCTTGCCCTTGAGGGCGATGAACGTCGTGGTGATGTAGAGGTACTCGACCTTGTCCTCGAAGGCAAGCTCCTTGACCGCGAGGTCAACGGCGCCCTTCGGCTCGCCGATCGCCTTGGCGATGTCCTTGCTCTTCGCCTTCTCGACCGTGTCCAGGTACGCGAGGACCTTCTCTTTGACCAGAGGATTGGCAGGACCCTTATCCATGGTTACGCTCCCCTCTCGCTGTGCGCGAAGCCTGCTTGACGTGCGTTTTACACGCCTTACATCTGATTTAATCATGCGGTCGAAACCGTGTAAAATACTATGAATTCATCCCGTCATAAAATAAGGCAATAGCTAGATTACATCCATCTGACCTGGTGTTATGCGCTCACCAGGCGTGGCTGTGCTCGAGGATGCGCACACCCTCGTCGAGGTTGCCGTCCGTGAACGATATCATCCTCTTCGCGAAGGGGCAGGGGTACCCGATCGGCGTGCCCTTCGTGATACACGAGGCGAACACGATGGTGTCGGCGCCGCGCGCGACCAGGTCCCGCGCGCGGAAGACCGCCTTCTTGCCCGGGCAGCCGCCGCAGGTGGTGAACCCCACGATCTCGACGTCCTCCTCGACGCCGGAGAACGCGCCGGTGCGCAGGCGGATCGCCTCGAAGCACTTCGTTCCCGGGCAGGCGTCCTCGGTCTGCCTGCAGCGGATGATGCCGACCTTCATGCGGCCCTCCTTCGCCGTGATGTGCGGGTTTACCCCAGTATGCTGAGAGGGCGCGCGCCCTGTAAAATACAAAGTTCGCATCGCGCGATCAAATATCCCGATGCCCCTTGGAAACCCCCTGATGAGGGGTGGGTGCTACAATCAGCGCGCAGCGATCCCGCGCAAGCGAAGGGAGCTTTCCATGCCACGCCTCTACCCCGTCATGCTCGTCCTCGAAGGCAAGCGCGCGCTCGTGGTGGGCGGCGGGGCAGTCGCCCAGCGCAAGGTCGAGGGGCTCCTCGCCTGCGACGCGCAGGTGCGCGTCGTGGCGCCCGAGGTCACCGACGGCCTGCGGGCGCTGGCGGAAGGCGGGGCCTGCGCCTGGTGCGCGCGCGCCTTCGAGGAGGCCGACCTCGCTGCCGCCGACATCGTGTTCGCCGCGACCGACGACGAGCAGGTGAACCGCCGCGTGTTCGAGGAGGCCGCCCGCGCCCACCTCATGGTGAACGTCGCCGACCGCCCCGAGCTCTGCACGTTCTTCCTCCCCTCGGTCATGCGCAAGGGAAGGCTCTCCGTGTCGGTGTCGACCGAGGGTGCGAGCCCCCTGCTCGCACGGCGGCTGCGCGAGAGGATCGAAGAGCGCCTGAGCGACGCCTACGCGCCCTACGTCGACCTGCTCGCGAGCAGGCGCGACGTCATCAACGCCACGGTAGCGGAGCAGGCGCGCATGGGCTTCTGGGAGAAGGCCACCGACGGGCGCGCGCTCGCGCTCGTGGAGGCAGGCGACCTCGCCGGCGCGGCCGCGCTCATCGACGCGCTCATCGCGCGCTACCAGGTTGAAGGCGGAGGCGCGGACAGCTCGCCCGACCTCACGTGAAGCCGCCGCGTCCTTCCCCCTGCCCGCGCACGGCGGCGGCGAGGCGGGCGATCTCCTCCTCGCGCCCCCGCACCAGCTCGGGCGCCGCGCGCTCCACCATCGCGCAGCCTTCAAGCAGGCTCGGCTGGAACGTGGGCTCGTCGACGGCCGCCTCGAACGCGTACGAGAAGAACGCGCCGTAGGCCGCAGGGTTGCCCGCGATGATCGCGCAGATGATCTCAGGCGCCGACCAGGCGACGTTCGCCCCCTCCTCGTTCATCGCCCAGACATGCCGCCGCATCGTCTCGCGGAAGAACTCCTCGACGCCAGCGGAGCGACGCGCGCAGAGGTGCTCGAAGCAGCGTATCGCCGCGGCGTGCTCGTCGCTGCCGGGGGCGTAGGTGAGGCGCGTCAGGAAGCGCCGCACGCGGTCTGCGTCAACGTCGAACAGCTGCACGAGCCCGTCGAAGTCCTCGCGCACCGCCAGCGCGCGCACCTCGTCCTTAGTGAACATGCCGCCTCCTTCAAGTCTCGTTCGCGTCTCGCTCGCGGCCGGATTCGCCCTGCACCTTAAACCAGCCTGCGCCCGCACGCGGCGCGCAACGAGGCTGGGCGCCCCACCCCTGGCAGGCAGACGCAGGCGCAGCCCCCGACCCGGAAGGCTGCGCCTGCGAAAACCGATGAGCAGCGAGCTAGATCATGCCCCACTTGCGCGTGTACTCGCTGTAGAGCTGGAAGTCGTCCTCAGTGACCCCCGCCTCCTTGAGCTGAGGCAGGATCTCCTCGTAGGCCAGGGTGACCGTCTCCATGAAGACGCCGTCCTTGCGCATGGTGACCTTCCAGTCATCATGGATGGCGAGGAGCGCCTCCATGGCGCGGGCGCTCTGGGAGATGCGCTCGCTCGTGTAGGAGGCGAGGTCGCGAAGCATATCAGGCGTGGCTTCGGCTTTCTTGATCGTCTTCCACGGGGACTTCTCCCCGCGTCGCCACTCCCCCGCCTCGAAGAACGGGAGAAAGAAGCAGGCGGCTTGTATGCAGGTTTCCCTGACCTTTTGCTCAGACATGGCTCTTACATCCCCACGGCCGTCCAGTAGTCGTTCAGGAACACCGTCGAGAACAAGAAGCCGAGGACGACGTTCACGCCCACGCCGATGGTGAACGCGGCGAAGGGCTTCCAGCCGGTGGCGGCAAGCGCCTTAAAGCGCGTGGTCAGGCCGATGCACAGGAAGCAGAACACGAACGCCCAGCCGCGCAGGTTCTTGATGGCCTTGAGGGCGTCGGAGTCGACCAGGGCGGCGAAGTCGGGGGAAGCCGTCGCCAGGACGATGGTGACGATGATCGACGCGACGAAGAAGCCGATGACGAACTTCGGGAAGCGCTCCCAGATGACGCCCGCGCCCGGCTTCTGGACGGTGCCGTCAGAGGACTTCTTGCGCTCCCACACGGTGACGGAGATGATGGCGAGCAGGAAGGCCCACACGCCGACGAAGATGTCGCGGCCGACGACCTTCATGAGGGTGAAGGTGGTCGTGGCGCCGTCGCCGAACTGGGCCGCGGCGGCGATGCCCGCGGCGTCGGCGAACTCAGAGGTGCCGATCCAGGCGCCGGCGGCGCCGTCAGACAGGCCGAGCAGGCGGCAGATCACGGGAAGCAGGAACACCATGATGGTGGCCCAGATGACGACCATCGAGATGGCGATGGAGACGTGCTCCTTCTTGGCGTTGACCGACGAGCCGATGGCGATGGACGCCGACACGCCGCAGATCGAGCCGCCGGCGCCGAGCGTGGCGCCGAAGGGCTTCTCGAGGCCGAACAGCTTGGTGGCGGCGAAGTAGATCACCAAAAACGTGGTGACGGCGATGACCGTGGCCTGGAACAGGGCGACCGGGCCAGACTCCAAGATCAGCGTGAACGGCAGCGTTGCGCCCATAAGGACAATGCCGACCTTCACGTAGAACTCAGTGCGCATCGCAGACTCGAACCAGTCCGGGATCTTCACGAAGTTGCCGATGATCATGCCCACGATGAGCGCCATCACGGGAGCCTCGAGGTTCAGCGTCTTGGCCGTGTTCCACGCGCCGAGGATCTGGACGATGACGGCCATCACGAACAGGAGCGTGAAGCCCGCGAGGAACTTGCCGACGTTGTAGCGCATGACCTTCGCGGCGATCGAGAAGATGGCGGCCAGCGTGATGTAGAGGAACAGCATCTTAGGCAGAAGCGACGCGACCATCCCCGGCACGGCCGCGAAGCTGTCGTAGCTCTTGAACGACACGGTGATGGTCCCGAGGGACTGCCCCACCGCGCACAGGATGAGCGCGACGATGACCAGGCCCAAGCCGATCCAGACGGCCCACCAGTCTTCCTTCAGGTAAAGACTCTGCAAGCCTCCGCCGTTCGTTTTCGTGTTTTCAACCATTTGTTCACCCCTCCTTAAGGATGAATGGGTTTTGGTCCCGCGTGGCCCTGCCGCCGCGATCGCAGCGGCAGGGCAGACCTCTTCAAGCAGCTAGAACTTGAACGCAGAGGAGGTTCTGAACGTCTCGCGCGAGAAGATGTAGTCGTCGATAAGCTTGTCGGAGAACGGGATCCCCGAGATCGAGAAGAAGCGCTCCCATCCGATCCTCTCGATCCACTCGCCGAGACGCTCCCCCTTGCGGGCGTTCGAAGCCCACACCTCGACGATGTGGCGCACGGCTTCGGTGACTTCCGGCCAGCGCGGCGGGTTGTTCGGCAAGAACGGGATGACCATGCGCGAGAAGCTCGGGTCGGTTCGCGCCGTGGACACCTTGCCGCCGACCATGATGGCCAGGCCGTCGTTCTCGGCATCCATGATGTGCATGCCGGGGGACATGGTGTAGCAGTTGCCGCAGTACATGCAGCGCTCGTCCACCACCGAGACGCTCTTGATCTTCGGATCCGGGCGGATGGCGCCCGTCGGGCAGCACGCCACGAGGCTCGGGATCTCGGAGGTCTTGCGCACCGTGTCGTGGTCGATGCGCGGGACGGTGCGGTGGATGGCGACGATGGAGATGTCGCTGCAGTGAGCCGCGCCGCACATGTTCAGGCAGCACGCCATGGCGATGTGCAGCTTGTTGGGCAGCTCGTCGGTGACGAAGTACTCGTACAGGTCGTCCATGACCGCCTTCACGATGCCGGAGGCGTCAGACGCGGGCGTATGGCAGTGCACCCAGCCCTGCGTGTGGACGATGTTGCTGAGGGAGTGATGCGTGCCGCCCACGGGGTAGCCGAGCTCCTGGCACCGCTCGATGATGGGCTCGACCTTGCTCTCGTCAGGAGTCAGGAACTCGATGTTGTTGCGGCTCGTGAAGCGCAGATGCCCGTCGCAGAACTCGTCGGCCACGTCGCAGATGTCGCGGATGGCGTCGACGCTCATGAGCCGGGGCTCGCCAGCGCGGACGCTGTAGAGCTCGCCCGCCGGGCCGACGTGCTTGAGCACGCCGGGGCGCACATGCTCGTGGTACTCCCACTTGCCGTAGTTCTCCTTGATGATGTTCGGCAGGTACTGTCGGAAATCCGGAGGCCCGTTGTCGATCATTGCCACTTGGAATCACCTCGCCTTTCTCAATAGCTCGTCATCAGTTCTCAGGTGCGCGCGGCCCTCAGGCCGGCTCGCCCTCTTGCCCTGCAGCCTCCTGCAAGATCTCCTCCTGAGGCCAGAACACGTACGGGTTGGCACGCGGGCGGTAGACCATCTGGGGCACGGCCTCGAGGCCGACGTCGCGCAGGAACTTGCCCATGCCGATGCGGTAGACCGTCTCGCCGATGCGCTCGCGCGTCTTGCCGTTCTCGTCCCACCAGTCCCAGATGCGGTTGACGAGGTCCTTGAACTCGTCGTAGGGAGCCTCCATCTTCATGAAGGGAACGAGCACCCAGGACATGAACGCCGACTTGACGATGGTCGACTTCGCGCCGAGCAGGATGGTAGCGCCCTTCTCCTTGCCCTGCTTGACCGCGCGGCCCATGACGTTGACGCAGTGCATGCAGCGCGTGCACTCGTCAGCGTTCACGGTGAGCTCGCCGGTCTCCTGGTCGTAGCGCAAGCAGCGGGTCGGGCACTTCTCGACGACCGCCTCGCGGATGGGAAGGCCGCCCTCGGCGTACCTCTTCACCTCGTCCTGGTCGATGGTGAGGGCGTCGCGCCAGGTGCCGATGACCGAGATGTCGGCGCGGGCCGCCGCGGCGACGCAGTCGTTGGCGCAGCCGGACATCTTGATCTTGGACTTGTACGGCCACATCGGGCGGTGAAGCTCGTCCTGGAACTCGTTGGTGATGTCGTAGCACATGTCAAGCGTGTCGTAGCAGGCGTACTCGCAGCGGCCGGGTCCCACGCAGCAGCTCGGCGAGCGCAGGTCGGAGCCCGATCCGCCCAGGTCGTAGCCAGCCTCGGAGAGCTCGTCGAACGTGGGCTGGAGCTCCTCGGTCTTGGTGCCGAGGAAGATGAGGTCGCCGGTGGAGCCGTGCACGTTGGTGATGCCGGAGCCGTGGCGCTCCCAGATGTCGCACAGCTCGCGCAGGGCGTCGGTGTCGTAGAACCAGCCGCTCGGCGCCGCGATGCGCATCGTGTGGAACTCGCTCACGTTCGGGAACTCCTCGGGCAGGTCGGTGTAGCGCCCGACGACGCCGCCGCCGTAGCCCTTCACGCCCACGATGCCGCCGTGCTTCCAATGGCCGATCTTGTCGTGGTAGGAGCGCTCGAGCAGGCCGAGCAGATCGGCGCTCATCTCGCTCTTCTCAGCAGCGCGCTTGATCTCCGTCACGAAGCTTGGCCACGGACCGCTTTCCAGCTCGTCCAGTTGGGGGGTCTTGCTGCTTTCAGTCATAATCCCTCCTTTTGCTTCAGTCAAAACTGCGGAACTACATTTCCATGATGGTTATCGCGCCGCTCGGACACACCGAGATGCACGCCTCGCACCCCATGCACTCCGCCTCGTCGCCAGCCACATACGCGTGCTCGCCGTTGAAGGCGAGGATGTGGGCTGGACACCCGTCGGCACACGAGTCGCAGCCAGTGCATGCCTCCTCGTCAATTGACACAATGAACATCGGTTACACCCCCTTCCCCTGCTCGGTTTTCGCCGTTTACCAGCACGTCTACAAAACGCGGCTTCACGACAGGTTCTATTTGACCACTAACCTCCTCGCCGCGAAAATACTTTGACTTGATCGGGGGATAGCCTGAGCCTATATCAGGTTGTTTTCCCAGCTCAAACAGCGTTTTTCGGGTCCTTGCGAGAGCTTGCCATAGCAAAAACGAATCGTGCGGAAACTGACGTCAAGACGGCGTGCGAGACGCGGGCTGACGCGCGCGGGCAGGGGCGCAGGCGCCCGCGCGGGCGCGGCTTCGGCGCACGGGCGAGGCGCGTGCTGGCGCGCTGCGCGAGCGCCCGCGCCGCCTGAGGCCGCAGGCCTGCTAGAGGCGCGCGAACGCGCGGCGGGCCGCCTCGGCGGTGGCGTCGACGTCGGCGCGCGTGTGGGCGGCTGACATGAACAAGGACTCGAACTGGCTCGGGGCCAGATACACCCCGTCGCGGCGCAGGTCGGCGTAGAAGCGCGCGAAACGCGCCGTGTCGGAGCGCGTCGCCGACGCGAAGTCGACGACGGGACCCTCGGTGAAGAAGAGCGAGAACATGCCGCCGACCGCGTTCACGCTCACCGGCACGCCCGCCGCGCGCGCGGCGTCCTCGAGGCTGCGCGCGAGGGCTTGCGTGAGCTCGAAGACGCGCTCGTAGACGCCCGGCTCGCGCAGAAGGCCGAGCGTGGCGAGGCCCGCCGCCGTGGCGAGCGGGTTGCCCGAGAGCGTCCCCGCCTGGTAGACCGGCCCGAGCGGCGCGAGCTGCTCCATGATCGCGCGCCTTCCGCCGAAGGCCGCCAGGGGAAGCCCGCCGCCGATGATCTTGCCGAGGCACGTGAGGTCGCCCTCGACGCCGAAGCGCTCCTGCGCCCCGCCGCGCCCCACGCGGAAGCCCGTCATGACCTCGTCGACCACGAGCAGGCTCCCGTAGGCGTCGCAGAGCCTCCGCAGGCCCGGAAGGAACTCCTCATGAGGGAGCACCACGCCCATGTTGCCTGCGACGGGCTCGACGATCACGCAGGCAATCTGCTCGCCGTAGCGCTCGAAGAGCGCGTGCGTGCCCTCGAGGTCGTTGTAGCGCGCGACGAGCGTGCCTGCCGCGACGCCCTCCGCTATGCCAGCTGAGGTGGGCACGCCGAGCGTCAGCGCGCCGCTGCCCGCCTTGACGAGGAGCGCGTCGACGTGCCCGTGGTAGCAGCCCTCGAACTTCAGCACCATGTCGCGCCCCGTCACGCCGCGCGCGAGGCGCAGGGCGCTCATGGTCGCCTCGGTGCCCGAGCTCACGAAGCGGATCATCTCGAGCGCGGGCATCGCGTCTCTGACCTCACATGCGAGCTGCGTCTCGGCCTCGGTCGGCGCGCCGAAGCTCGTGCCGCGGCGTGCGGCCTCGCACACCGCGCGCACGACGCGCGGATGCGCGTGGCCCATGATGAGCGGGCCCCACGATCCCACGTAGTCGATGTAGCGGCTCCCGTCGACGTCCCACAGATACGCGCCCTCGCCGCGCTCGATGAACAGCGGGTCGGCGCCCACGGCGCGCGCCGCGCGCACGGGCGAGTCGACGCCGCCCGGGATGACCTCGCACGCCTGCGCGAAGGCCCGCGCGCTTCCGCTGGCTGGCGAGCCCGGGGCCGCGGCGCGCCCGCCGTCCGGCCGGCGCATCAGAGCGCCTCCTCGCGCAGCCAGCGCGCGGCGTCGAGCGCGTGGTAGGTGATGATCATGTCGGCGCCCGCGCGCTTCATGCCCACGAGCAGCTCGGTGACCACGCGCCGCTCGTCGAGCCAGCCCGCGAGCGCGGCTGCCTTCACCATCGCGTACTCCCCGCTCACGTTGTAGGCGACGACGGGCAGCTGCGAGGCGAGGCGCGCGCGCCACATGATGTCGCCGAACGCCAGCGCCGGCTTGACGATGATCATGTCGGCGCCCTCGTCCACGTCGGCGCGGATCTCGCGCAGGGCCTCGTCGCCGTTGGCGGGGTCCATCTGGTAGGTCTTGCGGTCGCCGTGCTGCGGCGCCGAGCCCGCCGCGTCGCGGAAGGGGCCGTAGAACCCCGAGGCGTACTTGGCGGCGTAGGACATGATGGCCACGCGCTCGAAGCCGGCGCCGTCGAGGGCCGTGCGCAGGGCGGCCACGCGCCCGTCCATCATGTCGGACGGCGCGACGATGTCGGCGCCCGCGCGCGCCTGCGACACGGCGGTCCGCGCGAGGAGCTCGACGGTGGGGTCGTTCTCGACGATGCCGTCGCGCACCACGCCGCAGTGGCCGTGGTCGGTGTACTCGCACAGGCACACGTCGGCGATGACGACGAGGTGGGGATGGCGCTCCTTGATGAGGCGGATGGCCCGCTGCACGATGCCCGCCTCGTCATAGGCGCCGCTTCCGAGCGCGTCCTTGCGCTCGGGGATGCCGAACAGGATGACCGCGGGGATGCCGAGGTCGGTCACCTCGGCGAGGACGGGCTCGAGCCTGTCGAGCGAGTAGCGGCACACGCCGGGCATCGAGGCGACGGGCTCGCAGACGCCCTCGCCCTCGTGCACGAAGAGCGGGTAGATGAGGTCGGTCACCCGCACGTGGTTCTCGCGGACCATCGCGCGCAGGTCGGCCGAGGAGCGCAGGCGGCGGTGGCGCACGGCGAGCTTCATGAGACGCCTCCCAGCTCGCGCTCGGCGAGGCGCGCGAGCGCGGACACGGTGGGCTCGTCCGCCTCGGCGGCGCACGCCATGTCGAGCTCGCGCACCGTCTGCGTGGTGACAGGGCCGATGGAGAGGAGCTTCACGCCCTCGAGCAGGCCGAGCTCGCCCTCGAGCGCATCGCGCAGGTTGCGCGCCGTCGAGGAGCTCGTGAGCATGATCGCGTCGACGCGGCCCGCGCGCAGGGCGCTGACGAGCGCCTCGCGGCTGCTCTCGTCGGGCACGTTGCGGTAGACCGGCGCCTCGGCGACGATGACGCCGCGAGGCGCAAGGCCGTCCTGGATGACGGAGCGCGCGTGCTCGGCGCGCACCACCAGGACGCGCTCGCCGGGGCGCGTCATGTGCTCGAGCAGCGAGAGCAGGCCCTCGGCGCTCCCCTCTTCGGGGACGATGACGCCCTCGGCGCCGCGGGCGGCGAGCGCCTCGGCCGTGGCGGGCCCGACGGCCACGGCGCGCGCGGTGAGCGCGCTCAGGTCGCGCGCGCCCGCATGGGCGGCGAGCGCCTCGGCGAAGTACCGCACGCCGTTCACGCTGCAGAACACCACGTGGTCGAAGGAGGGAAGCTCGTCGAGCGCGCATCTGACGAGCTCGGTGACGCCCGTCGGCTCGAGGCGGATCAGCGGGCGCTCCTCGACCGTCGCGCCGAGCTGCTCGAGCTGCCGCGAGAGCTTCGACGCCTGGCAGCGCGCCCGCGTGACCACCACGTGCTTGCCCGCGAGCGGGCGGGTGGCGCGCCAGGCGAGCTCGGCATGCAGGCGCGCGACCTCGCCGACCACAATGGTGGCGGGGCTTGCGAGCCCGCTTGCCGCGACGTCGGCGCCAAGCGCGCCGAGCGTCGAGGCGACCACGCGCTGCCCCGGCCACGTGCCGCGCTCGACCACCGCCGCGGGCGTGGCGGCGCCCATGCCGCAGCGCATGAGGTTTTCGCAGATCAAGTTGATGTTGCGCATGCCCATGAGGAAGATGAGCGTCCCGCCGATGCGCGCCAGGCCCTCCCAGTCAACCGCCGAGGCGAGCTTGTCGGGCGCCTCGTGCCCCGTCACCACCGTGAACGTCGACGACATGCCGCGGTGCGTCACGGGGATGCCGGCGTAGGCCGGCGAGGCGACGGCCGCCGTCACGCCCGGCACCACCGCATACGGGACGTCTGCCGCACGCAGCGCGAGCGCCTCCTCGCCGCCGCGCCCGAACACGAACGGATCGCCGCCCTTGAGGCGCACGACGAGCTTGCCGGCGCGCGCGTGCTCGAGCAGAAGCGCGTTGATCTCGTCCTGGGAGAGCGTGTGTCGCTCGGGCGTCTTGCCCACGTACACGCGCTCGCAGCCCGCCGGCGCCATCGCCACGAGCTCGCGCGCCACGAGGCGGTCGTACACGAGCACCTCCGCGCGCTCCACCCACTGCCTGCCCGCAAGCGTCATGAGGCCCGGATCCCCCGGACCTGCGCCGACGAGCACCACCTTGCCGCATTCCGGCATGCAGCCCACCTCCTCACATCGCGCGCACGTCGCGCATGATCTCGTCTGCGCCGCGCCGAAGCGCCGCGCGCGCCGCCTGAGCGCCCACGTCCTCGGGGTCGGGCCCCGAGACGCTCACGCGCACGCAGCGCTCTCCGTCAAGGCCGAACACGGCCGCGTCGAGCGTGATCGCGCCGCGCGCGCAGGTCGCGTGCGCGCCGAGCGGCGTCTGGCACCCTCCCTCAAGCGCTCCGAGGAACGCGCGCTCGGCCCGCGCGGCGCGCTCGCTCGCCTCGTGGTTCACGCAGCGCAGGACCTCGAGCACCTCGGGGCGGTCCTCGGCGCACTCGACGGCGATCACGCCCTGCCCCGGCGCGGGGAGCATGACGTCGAAGGGAAACGCCTCGGTGACGCGGTCCTGCCACCCGAGGCGCTCAACGCCTGCGGCCGCGAGCACGATGCCCGCGGCATGCCCCTCCTGCAGCTTGCGCCAGCGCGTGTTGAGGTTCCCGCGCAGCTCGACGCAGGCGAGGTCGGGGCGCAGGCGCTTGATCTGCGCCGTCCGCCGCAGGCTCGACGTGCCGACGCGCGCGCCCTCAGGAAGGCGCGCGAGCGGCGTGCCGTCACGGCTGAGGAACACGTCGTGCGCGTCGGCGCGGCTGCCGTAGGCGCCGATGCGCAGGCCGGCGGGAAGCACGGTCGGCAGGTCCTTCAGGCTGTGCACGGCGACGTCGACCTCGCGCGCGAGGAGCGCCTGCTCGATCTCGACCGTGAAGAACCCCTTGTCCGCCACCGAGGGCAGAGGCGTCGCCAAATCGAGGTCGCCCTTGGTGTCGAGCGTGACAACCTCCACCTCAAGCTGCGGAAACGAGCGCTCGACCTGGGCCTTCACCCACTCAGTCTGCCAGAGCGCGAGCTGGCTTCTCCGCGTGCCCACCTTGAGCGTCCTCATCGCACGACCTCGCTCCCCTTACGCGCAGCCTCGCTCTCCTGGCGCGCGGCCCCGCCTTCCCAACACGCGGCCGCCGTGCCGTCCGGCAGTACCTCGGGCGGGAAGCCGAACAGCTCCTGCAGCACGCCGGCGCACTCGCGCGCCCGCGGCGTACCCGCACGGGCGTTGAGCGCCTCGACGGGGCCGCGCACGATCTGGTCGACGATCGTCGTCGCCAGGACGTCCACGGCGTGCCGCTGCGAGGAGGAGAGCCCCTTGAGCTTGTCGGCAGCCGCCTCGAGGCGCTCGGCCTTGACGCCGTCGGCATAGCGGCGCAGCGCCGCGATCACGGGCACGAGCTCGAGCGCGCTGATCCAGCGCGTGAAGTCGGCGAGCTCCTCGTCGATGAGCGCCCGCGCGCCCGCCGCCGCCTGCATGCGCTCGAACAGGCCGCGCTCGGCCGCGTCGCGCAGCTCGTTGATGTTGTGGAGCGACACGCCGGGCAGGTTGGCGACCGCCGGCTCGACGTCGCGGGGAATGGCCATGTCCACGAGGAGCAGGGGCCGCGCCGGACGCGCGGCCATGACGCGGCGCACCATGTCCTCGGTTACGAGGCACGTCTTCGCCGAGGTGGCGGAGAACACCACGTCGGCCTTGGCCAGGCACGATTCCACCTCGTCGAGAGGATGGGCGGTGAAGCCGTGCGCGCAGGCGAGCTCGCGGGCGCGCGCGAGCGACCGGTTCGCCACCATGACGACGGGGAACTTGTGCGCCGCCAGGTACTTCGCCGTGAGCTCGCTCATCTCGCCCGCGCCGAGGACGAGCGCGCGCTTGTCATGCACGTCGCCGAACTCCCGCACGGCCAAGTCGACCGCGATGCGCCCCACCGAGACCGAGAAGCTGCCGAGCAGCGTCTGGGAGCGCGCCCTCTTGCCCAGGTGCAGCGCGCGCTGGAACCACGCGTTGCACAGCTTGTCCGTCGCCTTCGCCTCGCATGACGCCTGGTAGGCGCGCGACACCTGCCCGAGTATCTCCGCCTCGCCCACGATGAGCGAGTCGAGGCCGGACACCACCTCGAACAGGTGGCGGTAGGCCGCCTCGTCGGCGTACGAGTAGAGCGCGCCGAGCAGACGCGCCCGCGCCTCTTCGCTGCCGCCGGCGCAGCGCTCGACCAGGTAGCGCCTGATGCCCTCGGCGGCGTCGAGGCCGTCGGGGCAGGTGGCGTAGATCTCGAAGCGGTTGCAGGTGCTCAAGACGACGACGCCGCCCGCGCCGCAGGCGCGCTTGACGTCGAGCGCGGTCCGCTGCACCGCGGAATGGTGCACGCTGAGCCGCTCGAGCAGGTCGATGGGCGCGCTCTTGATGTTCGCCCCGACAACCACACCGCGCGTTGACTCCATGCCGACACCCCTTCCTCCTCGTCATCTGACCCCAGCCTGGCCTTGCCGCCCGCGCCGCAGGCGGTGCTGCAGGGGATGCTCGCGCCCACCGCGCGCCCGCTCCGCAGGCATCCCGCGGACGCGCCCGCGCCCCTGCGCGCCCGCGCCGCTGGCGCTACAGGAACTCCAGATAGGGCTGCTCCATGCTCACCAGGGCGTTCACCATGAGCTCGACCAGCCCGGTGTAGTGCACGTTGTACTTCGCCGTGACCTTGTACGCCTTCAGGATGTCGCGGATCGTGCCCTTGCAGTTCGAGCAGGGCGCGCACACGCACTTGAGCACGCTCGGGTCGGAGAACTCGTCCCCGAAGGCGTTGATGATCTGCTCGAGCTTCTTGCGCGCGCTCACCTTGTCGCGGAAGTCGCCGAAGTTGTAGGAGTTCATGATGGCGAACCCGCTGCCGCCGCCGCAGCAGTAGTTGTCGACGCCGTGCGGCGTCATCTCGCGGAACTGCGGCGCGATCGCGCGCAGGATCTCGCGCTGGGGCTGCACGATGCCCATCTGGCGCACCATGTTGCACGGGTCGTGCAGCGTTATGGGGAAGTCGTTCTTCGACGGGTCGAACGCGAGCCTGCCCTCGCGCACGAGCTGCGCCATGAGCGGCAGGAAGCTCTCCACGGGGACCTTGTCCTCGCTCGCCGCCATGCGGTCGGCCGCCACGCCGATGGCCTTGTGCGCGTGCCCGCACTCGCCCACCACGATGCGCTTCACGCCGAGCTTCTTCGCCACCTCGAACTGCGCGAGCGCCACCTTCTTCGCCTGCACGTCGTCGTACCAGATGCCGTAGTTCACGCCGTCGTACCCCATGAGCTCGGAGCTGAGCGTCCAGCTCACGCCCGCCTCGTCGAGCAGGATGGCGAAGGCCGCCGGGTTGTCCGGCCACGCGATGAACTCGCCGGCGTTGTGGAGGAGCAGCACGTCGGCGCCCTCCTTGTCGATGGGGAACTTCACGGCGCGGCCCGTGCGCTCCTCGATGTCCTCCTCGATGAACTCGATGGTGTCGAGCAGCGCCGGGCGCGTGAGGCCCGTCGTCGAGCCCACCTCGAGCTGCAGGACCGTGCCCTTCTTGTGCACGGGCGTCGGCGCGATGCCGAGCTCCTGCGAGAAGAGCTTGCGGATCTCCTTCGCGGCCAGGCCGTTGTCGAGCCCGAGCGGGCAGGCCTGCGCGCAGCGGCGGCACAGGTTGCAGCGGTACGCCATCTCGCCGAGGCGCGCGATGGACTCCCAGCTCACGTCCACGTCGGCACCCACGAAACCGCCGAGCAGCTTGCCCGAGGGGGTGAAGTGCCTCTTGTACATGCGCCGCAGCACGTCAACGCGGTAGCTCGGGCGGTAGATCTCGTCGCCGTTGCTCGCCTGGAAGATGTGGCACGCCTCCGAGCAGGTGTTGCACTTCGCGCAGAACTCGGTGACGAGCTGCAGGGGCTGCAGGGCCCCCTTGTTGGCGTCCTGGAAGAGCTTCTCCAGGCCGACGAGGAACTTCTCGACGAACTCGTCTTCCTCCTCCTGCGTCTCGGGGCGCTTGAGCGTGTCGAGCGCGATGAAGCCGTCGAGCGACGCGCAATGCTCCTCCGCCCACCCGGGCTTGAGCTCCTTGAACTTCGGCTCAAGCCCGTTTGCGTCATAGGGGGAAGGAAGGGTCATGAGATCGTCGACGGGAGAGAGGACGTCGACGTCTCGGGAGATGTCGCTGGCTTTGAGGTGCTTGGTGTTCACGGACATGGGCTACTCCTCCGATGCGCTGGGGTCGGTCTGCGTGGGGCGGGTGTGCGGGGCCGACCACGCGGTCTGCGCGGGCGCGGCGGCCGCGGCGCGCATGTTGCGCTCGACCTTGCTCCCGGGAAGGTTGGGGTCGTTGTCCCAGAGGACCCGGTGGAACGAGAAGAACTTCCCCGCGTAGTGCCCCATCTTGCTCACGGGGATGTAGACCATCATGATGCCGAGGAGCACGAAGTGGACCATCACCAGGACGGGAAGCTCGACGACGCTCAACGTGAGCACCTGCGCGGCGACGTCGTAGACGTTCGCGCCGGTCGTCCACGAGGCGATGCCCGTGGCGAGCACGGCGAGGATCAGCACGAGGTTGAAGTAGTCCGCCGGCGCCATGTACACGCGGGAGGCCTCGTCCGTCAGGCGGCGCACGAGCAGGAGCACGGTGCCGACGGTGGCGAACGCGAACCCGAGCTCGCCGATGACGTTGATGACGGCGATCACGAAGTCAGCGCGCACGAACGCGCCGAGGATGAGCAGCACCGACCAGCCGAACAGGATGTAGACGCCCGCGTGGAACAGAAACGAGGCCCACCACAGGGAGCGCTGGCGCTCGAAGAGCGTCTTGATGAAGAACATCTCCTTCATGATCTCGACGACCTCGGTGGAAAGGCTCGTGGTGCGCTCCTTCGCCCACCACTCGCTCTCCTCGAAGTACGAGCCGCCGTAGCGCACCTTGTCCGCCCCTTCCTTGGGGACGGGATACAAGTCGAAGCGGCCGTGGGTGGAGAGCCTTGAGTACTTCCAGAACTTGAGCGCGCTGAGCACGAGGAAGCCTGCGAGCGCTGCGAGGAGAAGAACCGAAACGAGCGTAGCACCATCCATGTGAACCCCCTTCTCGAACTTTGGCGCAGTCGGACCGACCAGCTCGTACCAAAGTTTTGCAATCCCAACGCTAAAGCACGTTAAAGGGGTTGTAAAATGGGAATATGCAATCGAGCAATAGCTTATTTCAATCGCTCGATAAGTTATTCCCAGCTATACACTTCGCCCGCTATGAACTATTTTAATGGCGGCACGTAAACGAGATGTAAGCGAAACGTAAGCGCAAGACGACTGAGATTCGAGCCCGGCGCGCGACACCGATGAGATCGTTTGGGCCGTTCGCGCGTTCGACCCGTCTTCCTCCCCCGCCAAGTAGCGAAGGGAAAGGGGTTATCGTGAGTTCTCTGGAGCAGTTCATCGTGTTCAAAGAGGTCGCCGAGACAGGAAACATCACGCAGGCCGCGCGGCACCTGCACATCAGCCAGCCGAGCGTCAGCATCCAGCTCCAGAACCTGGAGAAGGAGTACGGCGCGTGCTTCTTCGAGCGAACCAACCGCGGCGTCACGCTCACCGAGTTCGGGCGGGTCTTCTACAAGAGCATCGTCCACGTCATCCAGACGATGAACGAGACGAAGGAGACCATCCTGTCTCTGACGGAGAACCAGAGCAGCTGCATCCACGTCGGCGCCACGCTCACGATCGGCGAGTACCTGCTGTCGCACATCATGTCGATCAAGACGCCGCAGGGCAAGCCGCCCCTGCGCTTCAACGTGCTGGTGGCGAACACGCTCATGATCTCGCGCTCCATCCTTGACAAGAAGTTCAACATCGGGCTGGTGGAGGGGCCGGTCCCCTACGACGAGAACCTCGTCATCGAGCAGTTCTGGAGCGACGAGCTCGTCATCGCGGTGCCGATCGACCACCCGTGGAGCAAGCGGATCGAGGTGTCGTTCGAGGAGCTCAAGAGCGAGAACCTCATCCTGCGGGAAGTGGGCTCGGGCACGCGCAAGGTGATGGAGATGGCCATGGCGAAAAACGGCCTCGACGCCGACGAGCTCACCGTCGTCGCCGAGCTCAGCAGCATCCAGGCCATCAAGGACACCGTCATGGCGGGGCTCGGCGTCACCGTCATCTCGGCGCTCGCCGTGCAGGAGGAGTGCCGCCACAAGCGCCTCTCGATGCTGAAGCTGCGCGACTGCCCGCTCGAGCGGCCGCTGAACATCCTCACGAACTGCAAGAGCATCCTCACGAGCGACGAGGAGTGGTTCCTCTCGCGCCTCCGCTCGAAGGACACGCTGCGCGCCCTCATCCCCGCCCCGTTCCTGCCGTGAGGCGAGGGGGCTGCTCAACTTGGCTGCAAAACGAAAGCAGGTCAGAAGGCGAACCTTCTGACCTGCTGATTTAGCTGGTCGGGTTGACAGGATTTGAACCTGCGACCCCTTGACCCCCAGTCAAGTGCGCTACCAAACTGCGCCACAACCCGTTGATTGCCCGAGCTTCAAAAACCGCTTCCGCTCAAGCAGCTCATCTATAATAGCGCTACTCGCCCACGCGTTCAAGGAAAATTTTCCCAAAGCGGAAAATTTCACGCGATCGCAGCGAGCGCGCGCTTAGGCGGCGTAGAGGTCACCGGGGTGCAGGACCTTGAAGCCCGCCTCGTCGAGCGCGCCCATGACGGACTCGGGAGCCTTGAGCGCCAGCGTCGCCACGCCGTTCGCGCCGATGAAGCAGTAGCTGTACTCGATGTTCACGCCCAGCTTGTCGAGCGCGGCGAACACGCCGGCCAGGCCGCCTGGAACGTGCGGCACCTCGACGGCAACCACCTTCGCGAGGCTCGCCGTGAAGCGCGCCTGGGAGAGCGCCTCGATGGCGCCCTTGGGGTTGTCGCAGATGATGCGCACGATGCCGTAGTCGGTGGTGTCGGCGAGCACGAGCGAGTGCATCTGGATGCCGGCGTCGCCCAGCGTGCGGCACAGCGCCGTCAGGCGGCCCTCTTCGTTACCGAGAAAGACGGTGAGCTGATCGATCATTATTTCTCCTCCTCGCTGCGCAGGTCGACGATGCGCACGGCCTTGCCCTCCGAGCGCGTGATGGTGTAGGGCTCGACGACCTTGACCTTGATCTTGGTGGCGAGCTCGTCCTTGAGCGCCTGCTCGAGGCGGCGCTGCAGATCCTCGATCTTGCGGATCTCGTCCATCGGGAAGTCGGGGTTGATCTCGATCTTGAGCGTGGCCACGTCGAGGCTGTTCTCGCGCGTGAGCTCGATCTGGTACCAGTCGGCGATCTCCTCGAAGCCCGTGCACACGTTCTCGATCTGGCTCGGGAACACGTTCACGCCGCGGATGATCATCATGTCGTCCGTGCGGCCGTGCAGGCGGTCGATGCGGCGATGGGTGCGTCCGCAGGCGCACTCGCCCGGGATGATGCGCGTGATGTCCTTGGTGCGGTAGCGGATGACCGGCGTGGCCTCCTTGGTGAGCGTCGTGATGACGAGCTCGCCCCACTCGCCGTCGGGCACCGGCTCGTGCGTCTCGGGGTCGAGGATCTCGATCCAGAAGTGGTCCTCGGCCACGTGCAGGCCCGTCTGCTCCATGCACTCGATGGCCACGCCCGGGCCCATGACCTCGGTCAGGCCGTACACGTCGAGCGCCTTGTAGTCGAGCTTCTCCTCGAGGTTCGCGCGGAACTGGTTCGACCACGCCTCGGCGCCGTGGATGCCGGCCTTCAGGTGGAAGTCCTTCTTGGGGTCGAGGCCCATCTCGATGGCGGTGTCGGCGATGTACATGGCGTAGCTCGGCGTGCAGCAGATGATGGAGGAGCCCATGGACTGCAAGACCTTGATCTGGCGCTTCGTGTTGCCAGCCGACATGGGGATGGTCATGGCGCCGGCGTTCAGGCCGCCGTAGTGCGCGCCGAGGCCGCCCGTGAATAGGCCGTAGCCGTAGCACACGTGCACGATGTCGTTCTCGTCGCCGCCCGCGTAGCCGATGCCGCGCGCGAAGCAGTCACCCCAGACCTTGAGGTCGTTCTCGGTATAGCCGCTCACCGTCGCCACGCCGGTGGTGCCCGAGGACATGTGGATCTCCTTCACCTCGCTCTTCGGCAGCGCGAAGAGGTCGTAGGGATAGGCGTCGCGCATGTCCTGCTTGGTGGTGAAGGGCGCGCGGCGCAGGTCCTCGAAGGTCTCGAGCGCGTAGGGGTCGAAGCCGACGGCGTCGAAGTTCTCCTTGTAGAAGGGGATCTTCTCGTAGCAGTAGACCACGGCTTTCTTGAGCCGCTCAAGCTGGAGCGCCTCGAGCTCCGCTCGGTCCATGTGGGTGATTTCGTCTTGGTAGGCCACTGTAGTCGTTCTCCTTGTCCATGATCTATCTTGGATGTATGCCCCGCCTCCTTGGCAAGGGATTGAGCCTATTATAGGCGCACGAAAGCGCGATGGGACGCATAAGATGGCGCAGATGCGCAAATGGACGCCGTAAGCGCGCCTGCGCTACGAGCCCCGTGGCGCGAGCGCTCTACCACGCGGCCGAGCCACGAGCCCTCCATCACGCGCTACACCACGAGCTTGGGGAAGGTCATCTCGAAGCGGGCGCCCCCGTGCGGCGCGTTCGACGCGCGCAGGGTGCCTCCCTGGGCGCTCACGAGGGCGAGTGCGAGCGAGAGGCCCACGCCGAAGCCCTCGGGAGCGCATGCGGATTCGGATGCGGGGTCGTGCGTCCCGCGGTAGAAGCGCTCGAACACGTGCGGCAGGTCCTCGGGCGCGATGCCGGCGCCCGTGTCCTCCACCACGATGCGCGTGGCGAGGGCGTCTTCGGCAGCGCGCACGAGCACGCGCCCGCCCGCGGGCGTATGCTCCATGCAGTTCTTCACGATGTTCTCAAGCGCCTCGGCGCTCCAGCGCGCATCGCCCTTGAAGCTCGCCTCATAAGGGCAGTCGACCTCGAGGCGCACACCGCGCAGGTCGAGCGCCGCCGCGAGCGGGGACGTCGCGCGCGCCACCACGTCGCCCACGCGCACGGGCGCATGCTCGACCGTGAGCGCCCCCGCGTCGACCTTCGCCATCTTGAGCAGCGATGTCACGAGCCACGCCACGCGGTCGGAGAGCGTCTCCACCTCGCGCACGAGGCGCTTGCGCTCGCGGGCGTCGTCTGCGTGCTCGAAGGCGGGAAGCGTGAGCGCCATGGCCGTGAGCGGCGTTCTGATCTGGTGCGATATGTCGGCCATGGCGTCGGCGAGCGCACGCTTCTCACGCGTGAGCTGCTCGGTCGTGCGCGCGAGACGCGCCACCACCTTGCCGAGCTCGCAGCGCAGCGCCTCCACGTCGCCTTCGCGGCAGCTCGTGAAGTCCACGCTGCGGCCGAAGAGGAGGACGTCGTCGATCTCGGCGGTCAGACGCGCGATCTCGGCATGGCGGCGCGCCGTGAAGGCGGCGAAGAGGAGCGCGCACGCAGCGCCGGCGGCGACGCACCACAGCGCGGCGCTTGCGCCCTCGACGCAGGAGGCTGCGGCGGCGAGGACGGCCGTGGCGGCCAGCATGCACGCCAGCTCGCAGATGACGCGCCGGTTGCGCAGGACGGTCACGATCATGTCACTCCCCCACCTTGTAGCCCAGCCCGCGCACCGTCACCACGAGGCGCGGACGCGCCGGGTCGTCCTCGATCTTCTCGCGCAGGCGCTTCACGTACACGTTAAGCGAGTTGTCGCTCACGTACTCCCCCGCGCTGTCCCAGATGGCGTCGCGCAGCCCCTCGCGCGTGACGAGGCGCCCCTTGTTCTGCGCGAAGTGCAGCAGCAGCCGGTACTCGAGCGCCGAGGGGAACACCTCGACGCCCGCCTTCGTCACCTGGGCCGATGCGGTGTCGATGCACACGTCGCCGAGGCGCAGCACGCTGTCGGCCCCGCGGGCGCGCCGCAGCGCCGCGCGAATGCGCGAGAGCAGCTCACGGGCGCGGAAGGGCTTCGCCACGTAGTCGACCGCGCCCATGTCGAGCCCCGCGACCGTGGAGTACTCGTCGTCCGAGGCGGTGAGGAAGATCACAGGCATCTCGGGCGCGCGCTCGCGCGCGGCGGCGCAGACGGCGAACCCGTTGCCCTGCGGCAGCGACACGTCGAGCAAGGCCAGGTCAAACGCCTCCTCGCTCAGCAGCGCCACCGCCAGGTCCTGCGTTGAGGCCGTATGCGCCTCGTAGCCCTCGGCCTGAAGCAGGCTTGTCAGCGCCCTCACGATGGCATGGTCGTCCTCGACCAGCAGAATCCGCGCTCCCATGGGCAGGTCCTCCCGAAACTTCGCGCCGCGCCGGCGCCCGCCATACAGAATCATCCTACCATCAGGGCCATCCCCCCGCGATTACCGTTTCGTAAGATAACTTTCAGGCAGACGAGGATCGCTCTCGGCAGCCGTCGCATAAAGCCTATCTAAATCATCAAGAGCAGTCCGCCCGTTCATCAGCCACCCCATTCACTAGCGTCTTGGATCAGCATCAGCTCTTGCCACAATCCCTGTGGGAAAATATGTCCACACCGACGAAACGAAAGCAGGTGCCAATGGATCGCTTACAGTCTTTCGAGGCGATGCTCGACGAGATCAAGTCCGACCACGCGTTCAAGCAGGCTGAAATCGAGAAGCTGAAGTCCCAGGGCAGGGAGAGATCCGCAACGTTCAAGCAATACCTGTCTGACAGGCTCTTCTACCAGCGCATGCTCTCCATCTACGAAAAGCATGACCTGCTGTAGCTGTACCTACCATCAAGATCAATCCTCTAGTTGATGAATATTGATTTTTGGCTTAAAATGCTGATTTGAAATTTCGGAAAATAGCTCTATATTGCTATTTGAAATCGCGCATTTTGGCAAAACGCATAAGGGAGACAGCCTATGCTAAAGAGAAAAGCCGCTGACAGGCTCGAGGCATGGCTTGCGAACGACGAGAAGAAAGCCCTGCTCGTTTCCGGGGCAAGGCAGGTCGGCAAGACCTACCTCATCGACGCTTTCGTCGCCGAGCATTTCGAGAACGTCGCAAAGTTCGATCTCGTCGAAGATGCCTCGGTCCAAGCATCATTCTCCCAAGCCACGAGCGCCGACGATCTCTTCCTCCGCATATCCCTGGCGGCGCGTGTGCCCCTCGTCCCAGGAAAGACGGTCGTGTTCATCGACGAGGTGCAAAAGGCGCCGGAAATCATGACCTTCGTGAAGTACCTCGTTAAGAACACGGGCCTGCGCTACGTGCTCTCGGGGTCGCTGCTGGGGATCGCGCTCGAGAACATCAGGTCCCAACCAGTCGGCTACGTACGCGAAGTCGAGATGTTCCCTCTCGACTTCGAGGAGTTCTGCTGGGCGAACGGCGTGAACAGACAAGCTTTCGAAATGCTGTCCGAGTCAATCTCGAAGCAGGAGGAGGTCCCCGGATTTCTCCATGACCAGCTGCTCTCCCTATATCACCGCTACCTCATCGTCGGCGGGATGCCCGCGGCGGTCTCCGCGTTCGTCGGAGGACGGGGAATCGACGCGGTGCGCAGCGAGCAGGCGGACATCCACGCCTTCTACAAGCGCGACATCACGCAGTATGCCCCCAAGGAGCAGCGCCTTGTCATCCAGGACATCTACGATCTCATCCCGAGCGAGATCTCAGCGAGATCCAGGCGCTTCAAGCTTGGTAAGCGTAAAAACAACCGCGTTACCAGAAAACTCCAAGAGGCCACCTAGAAGCCTCTTGGAGTTTTCTACGTCATGGGTAGAATCCTCCAGGAGTTTTCCAATTGGCACTCCGGAATCCTCCAAAA
>NZ_JAAKEE010000013.1:0-61650 GCF_011038995.1 Adlercreutzia sp. ZJ242 | reverse complement strand
CACCACGACTAGCGCGCGGCTCGGGGGCGCGGCTAGGGGGCGCGGCTGCCTGCGCCCGCACGGCCGCTCGCGCCCGCACGGCCGCGCGTGAGCGGACCCGCGGCGCCCGCGTGCGCCCCGCATCCGCCCGCTGAGCGCGTTCGTAGAGTTTTCACGCCGACGCTGGACAGCGCGCGCGAGCTCGCGGACAATAGGCGAAGCGTTTTTTCGCGGGCATAACCGCAGCTAAAGCTAAGGAAGCAGCATGTTGAAGATAGTTGTGTCACCTGACCCCATCCTCGCCACGGTGTGCGAGCCCTGCACGCCGGGCGACAAGTCGCTCGAGCGCCTCGCCAAGCAGATGGCGCACGCCATGTACAAGAACTCCGGCTGCGGCATCGCCGCGCCGCAGGTGGGCGTCACGAAGCGCCTCGTCGTGATCGACGTGGACTACGACCCGGACGTCAAGTCCTCGCAGGAGCCGCTCGTGCTCGTGAACCCCGAGATCGTCGAGCTCCAGGGCGAGCCGGAGACGGCGGGCGAGGGCTGCCTGTCCTGCCCGGGCATCTCCGTGCCCGTCGCGCGCCAGCCCTGGGCGCGCGTGCGCTACTACGACCTCGCCGGCGACCTCTGGGAGGTCGAGGGCGACGGCCTGCTCGGCCGCTGCCTGCAGCACGAGATCGACCACTTGAACGGCCGCACGCTCTTCGAGAGCTGCGACCCCGTGACCCGCATCGAGGCGTTGCGCGCCTACGAGGAGGCGCGCGCCCAGGGCGCCCGCCCCGGCGACACGTCGATCGAGGTGAAGTAGGTTGCGCATCGTCTTCATGGGCACGCCGCCCTTCGCCGCCACCGTGCTCGAGGAGCTTGCGGCCGCACATGACGTGGTGGGCGTCTACACGCGCCCCGACGCCGTGCGCGGCCGCGGCAAGAAGCTCGTCCCCTCGCCGGTGAAGGAGCTCGCGTGCGCGCTCGGCCTGCTCGTCCTCACGCCGCGCTCGCTGCGCAGCGCCGAGGAGCAGGCCGCCCTCGCCGCCCTTGAGCCCGACGTCATCTGCGTGGCGGCCTACGGCGCCATCCTGCCGCGCGAGGTGCTCGACATCCCGCGCCTCGGCTGCTTGAACGTGCACGGCTCGCTCTTGCCGCGCTGGCGCGGCGCCGCGCCCGTCGAGCGCGCCATCCTGGCGGGCGACGCGGAGGCGGGCGTGTGCATCATGCGCATGGAGGAGGGCCTTGACACGGGCGACTTCTGCGTGAGCCGCCGCGTCCCCGTGGGGGACCTCGGCGCCGAGGGGCTCAGCGACGAGCTGGCGAACCTCGGCGCCCGCGCGCTCATCACGGCGCTCGCGCACGTGGAGGAGGGCGCCGCGCGCTGGACCCGCCAGGACGAGGCGCTCGTCACCTACGCGGACAAGATCGCCAAGGGCGAGCTCGACCTGGACCCGGAGGCGGCGGCCGACGTGAACGCGCGGCGCGTGCAGGCCTCGAGCGCGGCGCACCCGGCGCGCTGCGCCATCGCCGAGCGCGGCGTCACCGTGACGTCGGCGCGGCTCGCGGCGGACGGGGAGCTGCCCGAGGCGGCGCGCGGCCTCGGCGCGGGATCAACGCTCTTCGCGGGCAAGCGCCTCTTCCTGGGCTGCGCCGCCGGCGTGCTCGAGGTGCGCGCCCTCAAGCCGGACGGGAAGAAGGACATGGACGCGAAGGCGTTCGCCGCGGGCGTGCCCGCGCTGCGCGAGGGCGACGCGAAGTGGGGGAGGCGCCATGGGTGAGCGAGCCAACAAGAGGAGCTTCACGCAGTCGGGCCGCGGCGGGCGCGGGCAGGGCGGCGGCGCCCATCGCGGGCGCGGCGGGGCGAAGGGCGCCTCGCCCGCGCGCACCTCGGCGCTCGAGGCCGTGCGCATCCTGCGCGAGCGCGACGCCTTCGCGCAGGACGTCATGGAGAAGACGGTCGACGTGGCGCGCCTGAGCCCCGAGGACCGCGCGTTCGCCACGCGCCTCGTGCTCGGCGTGGTGAGCACCAGAGGCGTGCTCGACGAGGTGCTCAACCGCTGCATGCGCACCCCGCACGACGTCACGCCCGACGTGCGCGACGCGCTCCAGATCAGCGCCTACGAGATCCTCTTCCTCGACAAGAGCCCGCACGCCGCCGTCGACCAGGGCGTCGAGCTCGTGCGCGGCATCGCCCCGCGCGCGGGCGGCGTGGCAAACGCCGTGCTGCGCAAGGTGGCCGCCTCCAAGGCGAGCTTCCCCTTCGGGAACCCCGCCGCCGACGCGGCGGCCTACGCGCGCCTGCACGGCTTCCCCGCCTGGCTCGCCGCGCGCCTCGTGTCCGACCTCGGCGCGCAGGACGCGCACGAGCTCATCAAGGCGTCGAACGAGCCGGCGCCGCTGTACGCGGCCGTGTGCGCCGCGAAGGCGACGCCCGAGGTGGAGGACGAGGTCGTGGCCGACCTCGAGGCCGCCTGCGCCGCGCCCGAGCCCGTGGAGGTCGACGGCGCGCGCGTCGCGGGCTGCTACCGCCTCGCCGGCGGGCGCGCCCTGCTCGACGGCCGCGTGAAGCGCCACATCGCCAACGGGTGCCTGCTCGTGAGCGACGCGGCCTCCCAGGCGGTGGCGAGCCTCGTGCTGCCCGCGGACAGGCCCGCGTCGTTTCTGGAGGTGGGCGCCGGGCGCGGCACCAAGACCATCCTCATCCAGAGCAACGCGCAGCGCCGATACGGCGCGCAGGTCGACGGCTACGTGACGATCGACAACCACGGCTTCAAGACCAGCCTGCTCGCCGACCGCGCAAGCGACTACGGCGTGCACCTCGAGGAGGCCCTCACGGGCGACGCCGCGCGGCTTGGCGAGGCGGTCGGCGACCGCGCCTTCGACGTGGTGTTCATCGACGCCCCCTGCTCGGGGCTCGGCACGCTGCGCCGGCACCCCGAGATCCGCTGGCGGCTGCGCCCCGACGTGGTCACCGACCACGCGCGGCTCGGCCTGAGCCTGCTCGAGAGCGCCGCGGCGCACGTGGCGCCCGGCGGCATGCTCGCGTACGCCACCTGCACGGTGCTTCCCGAGGAGAACGCCCACGTGGTGGCCAGCTTCCTCAAGGGCGCGCACGGGGAAGGGTTCGAGCTGGTGCCCGTGCGCGGGCAGGCCGCCTTCGCCACCCGCGTGACGTCCGGCGGAACTGACGGGCACTTCTGCGCCATCATGCGCCGCAAAGCGCTATAATACGCTCTCAATTGGCCCACGACGAGACGTGAAGGAGGATAGATCGTGGAACCGAACATCAAAGAGGTGGCAAATCGCATTCGCGCGCTGCGTGAGGACATGGACCTGTCGATGCAGGAGATGGCTGACGCCACGGGGCGCTCGGTGGCCGAGTACGCCGCGCAGGAGTCGGGCGAGCACGACCTGTCCTTCACCTTCCTCTACAAGTGCGCCGAGAAGTTCGGCGTCGACGTGATCGAGATACTCACCGGCGAGAACCCGCACCTGACGGGCTACTCGCTCACGCGCGCGCATGACGGGCTGTCCATCAAGCGCCGCGCCGGCTTCGAGTACCTGCACAAGGCGCCGCACTTCCGCCACAAGCTCGCCGAGCCCTTCCTGGTCACGGCGCCCTACCTCGAGGAGGAGCAGGGCGTGCCCATCCACCTGTCGCGCCATGAGGGGCAGGAGATCGACTTCATCATCTCGGGCAAGATGCGCTTCGCCTACGAGGAGCACGTCGAGGAGCTCGAGGCGGGCGACATGCTCATGTACGACTCCGGCCGCGGCCACGGCATGATCGCCGTCGGCGGCGAGCCGTGCGTCTTCCTGGCCATTGTTCTCAAGCCTCACGAGGACAAGATTATTTAGGCGCTGCGCAGACGCGCCAGCGCCTAACAAATGCCGTCTTGTTCGCTTCGCGCAGCGACGTAAGGCCGCTGCGCCCTGATCGCTGAGGAATACTACCATGAGAAACATCAACCTTCGCTACGTGAGCGAGTCCTACGACGAGAAGGGCCTGCTCACCTCCTTCGACGTACACTACCCCGAGGACTTCAACTTCGGCTACGACGTGGTCGACGACATCGCCGTCGCCGACCCCGACCGGCGCGCCATGGTGTGGTGCAACCCCGAGGGCGAGCAGCACACCTTCACCTTCGCCGACATGAAGACGTGGTCGGACAAGACGGCGAACTACCTGGCGAGCCTCGGCATCGGGCGGGGGGACTACGTGATGGTCATCCTGCGCCGCCACTACCAGTTCTGGTTCGTGGCCACCGCGCTTGCCAAGCTCGGCGCCGTCATGGTGCCCGCCACCTTCATGCTCAAGGAGCATGACCTCACCTACCGTGTGAACGGCGCGGACATCAAGGCCGTCATCTGCACGAACGCCGGCGACATCGCGAACGTGGTGGACGCTGTGGCCGACGAGTGCCCCAGCCTCGTGACGCGCGTCCTGGTGAACTCGCCGGGCGCGGGCCTCACCCCGCGCGACGAGGCGGGCAACCTCCAGGTGGCGGAAGGCGAGCTCGTGGGAAGCACCCTGTCGGGCGAGGAGGGCGTCTGCGCCGCGCCCGTCGAGCGCGAGGGGTGGCACGACTTCAACACCGGCGTGCGCGCGGCCTCGGCCGACTTCGCCCGCCGCGAGACGCGCGCGGCCGACCCCATGCTCATGTACTTCTCGAGCGGCACGTCGGGCAACCCCAAGATGGTGCTGCATGACAGCGGGTACGCGATCGGGCACTTGATCACGGCGAAGCACTGGCACAACGTGCGCCCGGACGGCATCCACTTCACCATCGCCGACACGGGCTGGGGCAAGGCCGTGTGGGGCAAGTACTACGGCCAGTGGCTCATGGAGGCGTGCGTGTTCACGTACGACTTCGACCGCTTCCACCCCGCCGAGATCCTCTCGCTCGTGGGCAGGTACCACATCACCACGCTGTGCTGCCCGCCGACCATGTACCGCCTCATGATGCAGGAGGACATCGACGCGTTCGACCTGAGCACGCTCGAGTACTCCACCACGGCGGGCGAGGCGCTCAACCCCGACCTGTTCGACTTCTGGAAGGAGCACACGGGGCTCACCATCTACGAGGGCTTCGGCCAGACCGAGACGCCGCTCACCATCGCGAACCTCACGAACTCCACGCCGCGCGCGGGCTCGATGGGCAAGCCCGTGCCGCTGTACCGCGTGGCCATTCTGCGCGAGGACGGCACGGAGTGCAGCGTGGGCGAGACGGGCGAGATCTGCATCAACATCGACCCGCACCCGGCGGGCATCATGATGGAGTACTACCGCGACCCGGCCAAGACCGCCGCTGCGATGCACGACGGCTGGTACCACACCGGCGACACCGCGTGGGCTGACGAGGACGGCTACTACTGGTACGTGGGCCGCAACGACGACGTCATCAAGTCGAGCGGCTACCGCATCGGCCCCTTTGAGATCGAGAGCGTCATGCTCGAGCACGACGCCGTGCGCGAGTGCGCCGTCACGGGCGTGCCCGACGAGGTGCGCGGCAAGGCCGTGAAGGCCACCGTGGTCCTCGCCGAGGGGTTCGTGCCGTCCGAGGCGCTCACGCGCGAGCTGCAGAAGTGGGTGAAGAACAAGACGGCGCCGTACAAGTACCCGCGCATCGTGGAGTACGTGGACGAGCTGCCGCGCACCGTCAACGGGAAGATCCGCCGCGTGGCCATCCGCGAGGCGGACGAGGCCGCGGGCAAGGCGACCCCCGAGGGGCTGGTGTAGCATGGTCGCGGACGCCTGCGCCTCTGCCTGCGCCGCGGCACGCGCCGCGGGCGCGGAGCGCGCCGGCGGCGTGCCCTTCGCGCTCGCCCCGGTGAACGTGGTGGCGGGCCATTACGGCGTGGGCAAGACGAACCTCGCGATCAACCTGGCGATCGACGCCGCGCGGGCGGGGCATGACGTCACGCTCGTCGACCTCGACGTGGTGAACCCGTACTTCCGCTCGACCGAGTACCGCGGCGTGCTCGAGGAGGCGGGCGTCGACGTGGTGGCGCCCGTGTTCGCCGAGGCGGGGTCGAGCCTCGACGTGCCGTCCCTCACGGGCGCCGTCGTCCCCGCCGTCGAGCGCGCCTACGCCGACGCGGCGGCTGAGGATGCGGGGGGCGTTGCGGAAGGCGCGGAGGGCGCGTCCTCGAGCGAAGACGGCTCCGAAGCCGACCCGGCGCGGCGCGGTGCTCACCAAGCGAGTTCCGCACGAGCCGAAAGCGCCGGCGGCGCTTTCGAGCGAGCAGGACTGTTCGAGCGACTGAGCTCTGCGCCGTGCCGGGGCGGCGGACGCGATCGCATCGACGCCGCGCCGTCGCCCCGCACCGTCGTCATCATCGACGCGGGCGGCGACGACGCGGGCGCCATGGCGCTCGGCCGCTTCGCGCGCCACGTGGCGGCGGGCCCCTACGCGCTGGTCTACGTGGTGAACCGCTTCCGCAACCTGACGCAGGAGCCCGAAGAGGCCCTCGAGGTGCTCGCCGAGATCGAGCGCGCGGCGCATCTGCGCGCCACCGGCGTCGTGAGCAACGCGCACCTCAAGGCCGACACCACCGGCGAGGTGGTGGCGCGCGGCGCGGCGTTCGCGCAAGCGGTCGCCGACGCCGCAGGGCTCCCGCTCCTGTGCGTTACGGCGCCAAAAACGCTCACTCAGCCAGAATCCGACGAACTGTCATCGTTGCGAGGCGCCTTCAACCTGTATCCTGTTGAGCTGCGTGTGAAGACGCCCTGGGAATGAGGGCGCAGCATAGGTTAACCTCGCAGGGGTCGTCGTCTTCGGACGTTCGGCCCCTGCGCTTTAGCAAAGAAAGAGGTAAATCATGGCACGAATCATCGTGGACGAGGGCTTCTGCAAGGGCTGCGGCCTGTGCGTTGACGCCTGCCCGGTCCACATCATCGAGCTCGACCCGGCGCGCATCACGCCGAAGGGCTATCATCCGGCCCATTGCACGGACGAGGGAGCATGCACGGGCTGCACGTCCTGCGCGCTCATGTGCCCCGACGTGGCCATCACGGTGGAAAGGTAGGTTGAGGTGGCAGAGAAAGTTCTCATGAAGGGCAACGAGGCCCTTGCGGAAAGCGCCATGCGCGCGGGATGCCGCTTCTTCTTCGGCTATCCCATCACGCCGCAGACCGAGCTCGCGGCGTACATGTCCAAGCGCATGCCGAAGGTGGGGGGCACCTACCTGCAGGCCGAGAGCGAGGTGGCGGCCATCAACATGGTCTACGGCGCCGCGGCTGCCGGCGCGCGCGTGATGACGTCGTCCTCGAGCCCGGGCGTCTCGCTCAAGGGCGAGGGCGTGTCCTACATGGCGGGCGCCGACCTGCCGGGCGTCATCATCAACATCCAGCGCGGCGGCCCGGGCCTCGGCGGCATCCAGCCCTCGCAGTCCGACTACTGGCAGGCCACGCGCGCGCTCGGCCACGGCGACTTCCACATCGTGGTGTACGCGCCCTCGACCGTGCAGGAGATGGCCGATCTGGCTTACAGCGCCTTCGACGTGGCCGACAAGTACCGCACGCCCGTGATGATCCTCGGCGACGGCATGCTCGGCCAGATGATGGAGCCCGTGGTGCTGCCCGAGCCCATCGACCCGGCGACGCTGCCCGAGAAGCCCTGGGCGACCACCGGGCATGCGCACCAGCGCCCGCACAACGTGATCAACTCGCTGTACCTCACCGCCGACGAGCTCGAGAAGCTCAACTTCGAGCGCTACGAGCGCTACGCGGTGATCGAGCGCGACGAGCAGTGCGCGGAGACCTACCTGACCGAGGACGCCGACGTGGTGGTCGTCGCCTTCGGCGCGGCGAGCCGCGTGGCGCGCAGCGCCGTGAACGCCGCCCGCGAGCGCGGCGTGAAGGCGGGGCTCCTGCGTCCCGTGACGCTGTGGCCGTTCCCCAAGCGCGTCCTCGAGGAGACGATCCCCACCGCCAAGGCATACTTGAGCGTCGAGATGAACATGGGCCAGATGGTCGACGACGTGCGCCTGGCCGTCAGCGGGCGGGCGCCGGTTGACTTCTACGGCCGCACGGGCGGCGTGATCCCCACGCCTGACGAGGTACTGGAGCGCATCTGCGCGCTGAGCGAGAAGGTCGGTGAGTAAGCATGACCGAGGAAAAGAAGGAAGCGAAGGTCGTCTTCGAGCGCCCGCACGCGCTGCTTCCCGTGGTGACGAACTACTGCCCGGGCTGCGCGCACGGCATCGTGCAGCGCCTGGTGGCCGAGACCCTCGACGAGCTTGACGTCGAGGGGCGCACGGTCGGCATCGCGCCGGTGGGCTGCTCGGTCATGGCGTACGACTTCTACGGCTGCGACATGATCGAGGCTGCGCACGGGCGCGCCCCGGCGGTGGCCACCGCCGTGAAGCGCGTCCACCCCGGCAACGTGGTGTTCGCCTACCAGGGCGACGGTGACTTGGCCTCCATCGGCATGGCCGAGACGGTGCACGCGGCCACGCGCGGCGAGAACATCACCATCATCTTCATCAACAACGCCATCTACGGCATGACGGGCGGCCAGATGGCCCCCACGTCGCTGCCGAACCAGGTGACGCAGACCTCGCCCTACGGCCGCGACGTGGCCACGGCGGGCTATCCCGTGCGCGTGTGCGAGCTTCTGAGCTCGCTCGACGGCGTGGCGTACCTCGAGCGCGTGACCGTGGACACGCCGAAGAACGTGCGCAAGGCCAAGCGCGCGATCAAGAAGGCGTTCCAGACGCAGGTCGAGGGCCGCGGCTACTCGCTCGTCGAGGTGGTCTCCACCTGCCCCACGAACTGGGGCATGACGCCGCAGGACGCGTTTGCGTGGATGCGCGAGAACATGCTGCCGTACTACCCGCTCGGCGTCTACAAGGACGTGGTGGCCGACGGCTTCGCGAACGCCGCCGAGGCCGCCGCGGCCCGCAGCGCCGCATGTCCCATCGCACACCCCGAGGCGATGGCGGAAGGAGGTGCGCGATGAGTCGCGAGCTTCAGATCGTGCTCGCCGGCTTCGGCGGGCAGGGCGTGCTCTTCGCCGGCAAGGTGATGGCGTACGCGGGCCTCATCGAGAACCGCGAGCTGTCGTGGCTGCCCTCCTACGGCCCCGAGATGCGCGGCGGCACGGCGAACTGCTCGGTCACGCTGTCTGACGAGCCCATCGGCAGCCCGCTCGTGACCACGCCCGACGTGCTCGTCGCCATGAACCAGCCGTCGTTCGACAAGTTCATCGACGTGGTGCGCGAAGGCGGCGTGGTCATCGCCGACACCGACATGGTGCCCGAGCTCAAGGAGCGCGAGGGCGTGAAGGTCGTGGGCGTCCCCGCCACCTCGCTCGCCGAGGGAGCGGGGCTCAAGGGCCTCGGCAACATCGTGCTGCTCGGCAAGCTCTGGGCCGAGACGCAGTTCTGCGAGCGCGCCACCGTTGACGCGGCCATCGAGAAGTGCGTCCCGCCGCGCAAGGCAGCGCTCATCGACAAGAACAAGCAGGCCATCGGCCTGGGAATCGAGGCATGAGCATGGACGAGCTGAAGGAGATCGGCCTGCGCATCCAGGGTCTGCGCGAGGCGTGCGACATGACGCCCGAGGAGATGGCGCGCGAGCTGGAAGTGAGCGTCGAGCAGTACCTGAGCTGGGAGGAGACGGGGGCTGACGTCCCTATCTCGGCCATCTACCACATGGCGCACGAGTTCGGCGTCGACCTCACCGAGATCCTCACGGGGACGGCGGCGAAGCTCGACACCTACCACGTGGTGCGCCGCGGGCAGGGCAAGGAAGTCGACCGCTACCCGGGCTACCACTACGACGACATGGCGTGGCGCTACTCCAACAAGATCATGCAGCCGCTCGTGGTGGTGCTCGACCCCTCTGACGAGCCGGCGAAGCTCGTCTCTCACCAGGGGCAGGAGTTCAACTTCGTCATCGAGGGCTCCATCGTGGTGACCTTCGACGACAAGGAGATCGTGCTTGACGAGTGGGACAGCATCTACTTCAACCCCACGCACCCGCACGGCCAGCGCTGCCACGGCGACAAGACCGCGAAGTTCATCACGATCATCGCCGAATAGCCGCCCGCTCGTCCGCGCCGAGCCGCGGTGTGCAGCGTCGAGGGCGTGCGGCTGTGCTCACCAAGCGAGTTCCGCACGAGCCGAAATGCTTGCTAAGCATTTCGCGCGAGCAGGACTGTCTGAGCGACTGAGCATTGCCACACGCCCTCGACGCGAAGGGATTATGCGTGCTTCGGCACAAGGATAGGAAGCGTCAAAACGCACAGCTGTGCTCACCAAGCGAGTTCCGCACGAGCCGAAATGCCCTCTGGGCATTTCGCGCGAGCAGGACTGTCTGAGCGACTGAGCATTGCTGCGCGCTTTGACGCGGAGGGACAGGAGAAGCAAGGAACCTCATGGATTACATCTTGAAGAAATACTGCCCCCGCATCGAGTTCGACTCGTACGAGGACTTCTACGCCAACTTCCGCATCGACGTGCCCGAGGTGTTCAACTTCGGCTACGACGTGGTGGACGAGTGGGCGCGCGTCGAGCCCGGCAAGCGCGCGCTTCTGTGGTGCGACGACGCGGGGGAGGAGCGCACCTTCACCTTCACCGACATCTCCCGCCTGTCGAACAAGACGGCCAACGCCTTCCGCAAGATGGGCATCGGCAAGGGCGACGTCGTCATGTGCATCCTGCGCCGCCGCTGGGAGTACTGGGTGGTGGCCACGGCGCTGTGCAAGCTGGGCGCGACCATCATCCCGGCGTCGCTGCAGCTCACCAAGAAGGACATCGTGTACCGCGCGAACAGCGCGAACGTGAAGATGATGGTGTGCGTGGACGACGACTACGTGTGCACCCAGACCGAGCTCGCGCTGCCTGACGCGCCGACCATCACCAACCGCGTGGTCGTGGCGGGAGGGCGCGAAGGCTGGACGAGCTTCGACGAGCTGATCGCCGACGAGCCCGACGCCTTCGAGCGCCCCACCGGCGAGGCGGGCGTCACGAGCAAGGACATCATGCTCATCTACTTCACGAGCGGCACCACGGGCAACGCGAAGGCGGTGTGCCACAACTTCGCGCATCCTCTGGGCCACATCATCACGGCCAAGTACTGGCAGCAGGTGCATGAGAACGAGCTGCACATGAGCGTGACCGACTCGGGCTGGGCCAAGTTCGGCTGGGGCAAGATCTACGGCCAGTGGATCGCGGGCGCCACGGTGTTCGTGTACGACATGATGAAGTTCGTGCCCACCAAGCTGCTGCAGAAGATCCAGGACTACAAGCTCACCACGTTCTGCGCGCCGCCGACCATGTACCGCTTCATGCTGCAGGAGGACGTGGCGGCCTATGACCTGTCGAGCGTGCAGAACTTCGCCACGGCGGGCGAGCCGCTGAACGCCGAGGTCACCATCCAGTGGGAGCGCCTCACGGGCAAGAAGATCCGCGAGGGCTTCGGACAGACCGAGGGACCGGTGCTCCTGGCCACCTTCCCCTGGGTCGAGCCGCGCCCCGGCTCCATGGGCAAGCCGTCGCCCCTGCTCAACATCAAGCTGCTCGACGACGACGGCGTCGAGGTGGAGGACGGCGAGGAGGGCGCCATCTGCGTCACGGGCCTGAAGGAGGCCTACCCGCCGGGCCTGTTCGTGGGCTACTACCGCGACGAGGAGCGCACGCGCGAGGCCGTGGGCGGGGAGTACTACAACCTGCATGACATGGCGTGGCGCGACTCCGACGGCTACTGCTTCTTCGTGGGGCGCAACGACGACGTCATCAAGTGCTCGGGCTACCGCATCGGGCCCTTCGAGGTGGAGAGCGCGCTCGTGGAGCACCCGGCCGTGGTGGAGTGCGCGGTGACGGCCGCGCCCGACCCCATCCGCGGCAAGGTGGTGAAGGCGACCATCGTGCTCGCGCGCGGGTACGAGCCCTCCGACGAGCTGGTCAAGGAGCTGCAGAACCACGTGAAGAAGACGACGGCGCCGTACAAGTACCCGCGCATCGTCGAGTTCACCGACGAGCTGCCCAAGACCATCGGCGGCAAGATCAAGCGCAAGCTCATCCGCACGAACGACGGCGTGGTGGACTAGCGCCGAAGTCAACCGTATTCAAAGAGCGTCGGAGGGGCGCCCGTGAACTGCGGGCGCCCCTCCGTTCTGCTACGGCATGCGATCTTTTCGCGTCGTCCGAGATGTGAGATGGCGTTCAGCCGGGCAGGGTGTCGTGGTCGTAGATGCCCACCATGCGGATTATTCGCTTGCTCTCGCGCTTGAAGTAGACGACGAGCACGTCGTCATCGTAGATGTGGAACTCGAAGTGGCATCCGTCGGCGAAGGGTCGGTGAACGAGCGGATGGTCGTCCCATCCCGCCTCATCAACGTAACCCTTGTCCGCGAGCTCGCGGATGGCGTCTTTCACGATGCCGATGATCTCGATGATCTGCTCGCGCGTGTACTTCCGGCGCAGCGGCTTCAGCCCGAGCCAGAAGCGATCGGACGCTTTGACGAGGTAGCGGCTCATTGACCCACCTCGTCGGGGGAGATCCCCAAAGCAGCCAGGACGTCGTCTGGTATATGCAGGGCATCTCCGGCATCGTCGGGAATGAGGCCGAGCTCCTGCGCCTCGGCGTACACCATGTCGCGGCGCACGTTCTCGGCGAGCTCAGCAGCAGCTCGCCCGGTGAACACGCCGTCGAAGGGGGTGCGGCCCTCGTTGGCCACCTGCGTCACCATCATCTTCATCGCCATCGGCGTGGTGATGCCGTTGCGCGCGAAGGCGGCGTCTGCGCGCGCCCTCACGTCATCGTCCACCGTGATCTGAATGAGGGACATACGGGTCTCCTTTGCTATGGGATTCCATTGGATTTTCATTATAGCATGCTGCTCTTTCTTCGTAATCGTATCGCTGCATAGGTATGGAAGCAGGGGTTGCTTGCTAGGGAACAACCATCTATGCGCAATAACGATTTGCCGTATTGCAACTTGCTACGTTGTTGCGATCAAAAATCTTTATCCGGCGACGGAACTCCGCCGAAGTTGAACTCAACATCACGGTATAGAAGATCTTGAGGTAAGAGGGAAAAAGGCTCTCTCGCTTCCTTGAGCCTATGCATTGTGGTCTGCAGCTGATGGTTGAGCCTGTCTTCGCCGAAAAAGTATTTGACCTCATTTCCGCCGTGCTCCTGCTCGAATTTGTCTAGTTTGCTTCTGGCTTCCTCTTCTTACCCTCGACGGCGTCGCTCGTTCGCCTCGTCGAGGCGGTGCTCGCGGACCAGGGCGAGGGCTGGTCGGCGAGGAGGTGCTTCAGCGGCCCGTCGATGGCGAAGGCCTTCGAGCGGCCCGAGCCCGAGCCGGAGGCGTGCGACGTCGGGGAGATCGCCAAGAAGGCCGCAACCGTAATCGAGATGGCCAAGGACAAGAGTGTTGCCATCGGGAAGAGGGCCGCTTAAGATGTAGCCAAGACGATCCTGTTCAAGACGATGTTCCGCTTTCTCGGCCGGGTTCTACGGCCTGCCCTCCGAAACGGAATCGGCAAGCATCAACATCAGGCATACTATCCTAAGCGAGGTGAGATCGATGGTTGAAGACGTCAAGCTGCTGTTTCACGGCAGCTATCTGCCGGTGAGGGAGCCGCGCGTCACAGCGGGAGCCTATGCGAAAGACTTTGGCGAAGGCTTCTATCTCACGCTTCTGCAGGAGCAGGCGGAACGATGGGCGCTGAGGAAGTTCCGAAACCTCAGGCGCACAAACCCTGAGGCTCGCCCCATCGTCACCGTCTATCGCTTCGAGAAGAGCCACGCTGTGAAAAATTGCCCCTCGCTGCTGTTCCCGCAGATGAGCGACGAGTGGCTCGATTTCGTCGCCTCATGCCGAGGCGGAGTGCCCCATGGCTTTGCCTATGTCGAGGGCCCTATGGCCGACGACAAGGTATACAACTTCGTGGAGTCCTTTCTCGCGGGAACCATCGGGCGCGACGAGTTCTGGAGGAAGGCGCGGTTCAGCTACCCCACCCATCAGGTAATGCTCGCGGACGAGGCTCTTCCCTTCCTTCATTTCGCGGAATCGTACGACGTTGAGGAGCGATGATGATCACCTATCCTGTCCTCACCCGCTCGACCGTTGTCAAGAGGTTCGAGTTCGACGATGTGCGCTACACGGTTGCCGTGCTCCTCGCAATGGCGCGGGGCATGGGAGCGACCCTGAGGGAGCTCGTCGACCTCCTTTGCTTGGGGGACGACGACATCGCTGATCTGATCGATGACGCCCCCTGCAACCATGCCCTTCCGTTCGAGGCTGCCGTCGGCGAGATGCTCCTGCGCTTCGGCGCGTGCGCCGACGCGGCTCCGATTCCCTCCTATGGCTCCGTCGAGGGCGAGGCGGAGATGCCCGCTCTTCTGGTGGAGCTCGTATCGTTCAACAGCGAGCTCGATGAGCCCGCGGCGCTCTACGGGCTCATGTGCGACGGCACGCTCGACTGGCTGGGCAGCGACGACTTCAGAAGGCTGCCCGTCCCCCTCAACCAGGTTGCCAGCGAGCGAATCGCGCTCGTTGCCGACATGACAGCCGCCTAGCGAGGCGCTTCATCCTGGTCTGGGAAGATCCTCAATTGCCACTGCTGCGCTTTGCGTAAATCGATGAAATACCAACAGAATATCAACGGTCGCCGTGCGGCGTCCGCCATGAGGTGCCAAACGCTATCGATTGCGCGCAAGAAAGGGGAACCAATCGCATCTGTTTACCAAACGCACGCAAGCGATCGCGTCTGACGCGGTGGCTTTCCCCGTCGTTTCCTGCATATCTCTTGTTCGTATATCCTGGGCTTGACAGTTGAAGAGGAGTGTATTCGCGCCTGAGCTGCGGATACACTCCTCTTATCGTCAGACTTTGCTGCAGTGAGAGGCGAGAGAGGGCAAAGCGTGAGCAATTGCTCCGTTTGACTCGGTAACAACCGCGGCGTAGGGACAGGTCGCTGTGCACATTCCGCACTTCAGACACAGACGCTCGACGATGGTCGACGGCTTCCCGTAACGGCCCCTGATGGCGTTGGCCGGGCACGTCAGCTTGCAGCACCGACAACCCGTGCATATTGCGGAGTCGATCTCGTAGCGGATAAGGCTTTGGCACGTAAGTCCGGGACAGCATCTCTCAACATGCGCGGCGTATTCATCTCTGAAATAACGCAGAGAGCTGACGATGGGTCTGGTCGAAAGGCGGCCCAAGCCGCAAAGCGAGTTTTTCTCGATGTGCTGTGCCGTCTCTGCCAGTTTCTCCAGGCTTTCCAACGAAGCATTGCCTGACGTGATGTCCTCAAGAAGGGATGCCGCTCGAGCGAGGCCGTCCCTGCACGCCGGACAGCGGCCGCAAGACTCGTCCCTTGAGAATTCGGTCAGATATCGCACTGTGTCCACGACGCACGAGCGTTCGCCTAGGAAGACGATGCCGCCCGATCCTATGGAGCCGCCCGCCTCGCCCAATGACTCGAAGTCAAGGTTGAAGTCAAGGTGGGCGGGGAGGAGCACGCCGGAAGGGCCGCCCACTTGGTATGCTTTCGCTTCAACTTCGCCGCCTGCCTCGCACGGCTTCTTGCCCGAATCCGATCCTGCGCTTCCCAGGGCGCAGGCGAGCTTTTTCATGGGCACCCCCATGGGAACCTCAACCAACCCGGGCCTTGCGACGTTTCCCGCGATTGAGAACACTTTCGTACCAGGGCTTTCGGGCGTCCCGATCGAGCGAAACCATTCAGGACCGCGGCAGACGACGAAGGGCACGTTCGCCAACGTCTCCACGTTGTTCATGCAGGTGGGTAGGCCCCACAGCCCGCGCTCGCTCAGATGCGGGGGGCGCCTGCGCGGCCTGCCGGGATATCCTTCCATCGCGGCGACCATTGCCGTGCCCTCGCCGCACACGTAGGCTCCCGCGCTGCGGATGACGGAGATATCGAACGAAAAGCCGGTTCCGCCAATGTCGGATCCGAGAAGTCCTGTTGCGCGGGCCTCGGATAGCGCTGATTGAAGCGTTTCGCAGGCCTGCGGGTACTCGGATCTGGTGAACACGTAGCCCTTGGCAGCACCGATGGCGTAGCCAGAGATCAACATGCCCTCGATGAGCGCGTGGGGGTCGCCTTCCATGATCCCGCGGTCCATGAACGCTCCCGGATCCCCCTCGTCGCCGTTTGCGATGACGTATTTCTCCTCGGACGGAGCGTCATGGGCGAGCTGCCATTTGCGTCCCGTCGGAAACCCCGCACCGCCGCGACCGCGAAGGCCCGACTTCTCTATCATCGTAATGACATCTGTGGGAGCAAGGTCGTCCAAAGCCCGCACAAGCGCCGCATAACCGCCGCAGGCGGCATATTCGGAAGCCGAAGAGGGGACGATGAGCCCGCATTTCCCCAAGATACGCTTCTCTTGAATGCGATCGAGGGAGTCGTCGGGGGCTGCGACGAACGAAGACGCTCCCGACGGGACAGAGTCGCCGAGCAGTGGGCGGTCATCCGACGACGACGTGCTGAGAGGGAGCCATTCGGGAAGCGCACCTTTCGCGAGGGGCTTCAGGAGTTCATCGACTCTCGAAGAATAGACTGGGCCGTATACAGCCCTGCCCGCACCAGGGACGAACACCTCGACGAGTGGCTCCGCCCAGCATGCGCCCCTACATCCGACCTGGACAACATCGGCGCTAAGGCCAAGTCTGTCGATCCCGTCGCAAAGCGCGAGGAACACCTCCTCGGACCCGGCGGCACGACCGCAAGTTCCCATTCCGACGGATATGCGGAGGTGAGGGGGGCGCAGCCTCACCTCCCCCTCTCGTCTCAGTCTGTCGACTATCCCGGAGACGGTTCTAGGCATGCTCGATCAACCTCGCAATCTGCGAAGCATCCGTCAGCCGGACCCGGGCATACGTCTTCGCGTCGACCACCATGACAGGCGCCGAGCCGCACGACCCCAGGCAGCCGACCTTTCTCAGCGTAAACAAACCGTCCGCCGTCGTCTGGCCGACATTGATTCCCAAGGCTCCCTCCAGTGCCTGGATGATGCTCCGCGATCCTCCTGCATGGCAGGCTGTCCCGTCGCAGACCAGCACGAGGTGCTCGCCCACCGGCTCCTCGGAGTACTCATGGAAGAAGGACCTGACCTCGCGAAGGCGTACGAGGCCAACGCCCGTCTGGCGAGACAGCTCCTCGAGGGCGCCGTCGGGAACGTAGCGGAACCTCTTCTGGAGGTAGTTAAGGACGCCCAAGACCTGGCCGGTTGGGTCGGGATGCAACGCCAGCGCCTCGTCCACAGCATCGACGAGGGCGATATCATCTGGAAGGTCGATCATGCGAATTCACCTAGGCGCTCGGCGACTTGGGTGCCTGCGGCGCAGCGGGAGCAGCAGGCGCGCGCGGAGCGGACGGTGCGGTTGCTGCGGTTGCTGCGCCGTCGCCTTCCGAGAAGCCGCAGATAGGGCACTCGCTCATACCAAAGGGAAGGGTAGAACCGCATGAAGCGCATTTTGCTTCGCCAACTTCAGGTGGTCGAAAACACATAGAGATCTCCTTACTTCCTCGATCAGTTGAACTAAGGAAGGGGCCGCCTGCGAAGAGCGGCCCCTTCCTTGCAATTCGGGGTTCACCCGACCGACTCACCCGTCCTCGTTCTTCGAGCGGGCAAGATTCTCTTCAACCGTCGGCGCCTTCATCACCAACGTGTGATAGGCGAGGATGCTGTCGATGTCATCGGTGACTTCGGAGGGGTCATCGTATACGTTGGGCAGCTCGGGAGTTCTCGGGCCGTGCAGCTCAAGCGCACGCTTTTCGTCGTAGGGGACATGCTTCACGTGCGGCGTCATGGGCTTGAACACGGCCGCGGGCTTTACGACATTGCCAAGGGGCATGTCCTCGAGAGCGCGAACGTCGCCATATTTCTCAATCATCTCGTCGAGCGGGCCGAAATCGAGCGCACGCTGCGGGCAGGACGCTACGCAGATGGGCAGCTCACCCGCAAGCAGCTTGTCGTAGCACATGTTGCATTTTGACATGGGCGTCCCAGGGGCGTTGTCCTCGTACTGGGGCGCGCCGTACGGGCATGCCTGCCAGCACTTGCGGTCACCCTCGCACAGGTCCGAATCAACCAGAACAGCACCGAACTTGTCTTCTTTGAAGATGGCTTTGTGGTCGCACGCGTCGGCGCATACCGGGTTCTCGCAGTGGTAGCACGTCGCGAACAGAACGTGCACGCGAGGCTGCGGGAAGGCGCCCTTCTCCCACTGCATCATGCGCAGCCACTTGACGGGCGTGCCCGCCTCGATGTCGTTCCAGTCGCGGCAGGCGACAGAGCACGCATGGCAGTTGGTGCAGCGGCTCTGGTCGAAGAAGAAACCGTATTGGGTCATGGTTACTTCACCTCCATCATCAACTCTTTAGGGGCGTCAATCTCGGTGTACTCCACCTTCTCAATCTCAACGAGGTCGGAGCACAGCAACGCGCCCAGGATGTCATCGTAGAACTCGTCCTTGATCAGGAAGTTGCAGTTTCCTCGTGTGTCGACTCCCTGCGGGGAGAGCTCGGTCTTGTGCTTGGTGTGCTCCTGCCAGCGGCCGAAGATAACACAGGTAACGCCAGGGGTCATGCGGGACGTGACGTACGCAGGAACCACAATTTCGCCTGCATCGTTGAAGACGCGCACCAAGTCGTTATCCTTGATGCCACGACGCTTGGCATCAGAGGCGCTCAGCCACACGGAGTTGCGGAACTCATCGCGGAACCACTTGACTCCGTCGAGGCCGGTGTGGTGACGGTAGAAGGAGTGCGGAGTGAGCAAGTTGAGCGGATACTTGTTGACGCGCGCTGAGAACATGCTCGTTGGCGATACGCGATACTTCGCCATGGGGTCGATGCGGCCAGACCCGCCAAACGTCTTCTGGCCGATGTGGTGAACCGACTTCTTGAGGTCGGCATCAGCTAGAAAGTCGCAATAGAACTCAATCTTACCGGACGGGGTGTTGAACGGGATCTTCTCCTTGATCTCGCGCTCGCGCCACACCCAATAGTCGTTCATGGGCCAACGGCAGATCGGCTCTTTCTTGAACTCCGTCCACGACTCTGGCGGATTGAGGCGCTCGATGACGCCCGGGGTGTTGGTGCGCCAGTGATTGTACGTGCCCTCGGCGATTTGGTCGATCGCGGCGTTGAATTCTTCAGTAGTCTCTGCATCGCCCAGGAACGGCGCCCACATATCGCCGATGCCGAGCTTCTTCGCGATGAGGCGCATTGCGAGAATGGGGTGCTTTGCTTCGCCCGGAGGGGTGCACGTCGCGTTGTAATACGCGAAGTAGTTCATGCAGCCATAAGCCGGAGACCAGCCGTGCGAACCGGTGTCGGCAGTGGAAGTGGTCCACTTGATGCCCTCAAGGAAGTGGGAGGCGTAGGGCAGCACGATGTCCGCATAGCGCAGATTCGGATTTTGCCAATTCCAGTGTCCTACTATGAAGAACACGTCGGGATCCATGAGGGCCTTGATGCGATCATTGGAGTCGTACCAGCCCGTCGGGAAGGTGCGCACCATGTTCAGCAGGTGGATGACCTTGATGTTGGGAGCCTCGGCATCGGATGGGCAGCCGATGGACGCCTTGTACTCCTCCATGGTCATCTCGCCAGCCTCCATCTTGCGCCGGTTGTTGATTGCGGCGCTGAAGCGCTCGGCCTCCATGCAGACGGTGTCCTGGTAAGGCGCGGGCATCGCGCTTCCGAGGTAGACATACGGGGACGGCATAGGATCGCCGGCGCCAGATCCATGCGCACAGCTCATGCCGGCAGTGCCCTTCTTGCCGATGTTGCCGGTCAAGGAGTTCAGGTAATTGATGAGGCGCGGAGCATCCTTGCCGTAGATCTTGCGACCAACGGCCCACACCATACGGCAGAAGCATGGTTGGTTGTCGGCCATCATGCGGGTGAGTTCGCGAATGGTCTCTGCGGGCACGCCGCAAATAACCTCGGCCCACTCGGGGGTCTTGGGCTGCTCGTCGTAGGTCTCGCCCATGACGTACTGGCGGAACTTCTCCAGTCCCGTGGGCTCAACCCACTCCTCCACGAACTCGTGATCGTAGATATCCTCCTCGAACAGAGTGTGGCACATGGCGAGAATCATGGCCTTGTCGGTGTCGGGTCGGATGGGGATGTACTGGGTGGCGAGGGCCTGGGCGGTCCAGGTAAAGCGCGGATCGATGACGATGACAGGGATGCCCTTTTCCTTTGCCAACAGGATGTAATAGATCTGCTCGGTGTAGTTGATCGCCGGATCGAAGCCGAAGAAGAGGATCATTTTCGCATCGAGGTAGGACTGGTTCTCAACGTTTCCATTTGCAGAGCCGTTGTAGAACGACGCGAGGTCGTTGCCCTGGCCAAAAGTCATGGAGTCGGCGAAGTTGTGCGGCTCGTAGGAGTCCTCTCCCCAGCAGGCGATGCCTCCGCCGGGCAAGTACTTGGAGAACGGGTCAAACGAGCTCTGGAGCATGCCGTCGCCGTAAACCGAGAGAGGCCCATATTTCTCACGTGCCTCGAGAATCTTCTCGGCGATGATAGTAGTCGCCTCATCCCAGCTAATGCGCTCGAACTCAAGCGTGCCCTTCGGTCCGACTCGGCGCATCGGGTAGAGGATGCGGCTCTCGGTCTGGATGTCACCGCGCACGCCGCGGCCGCGCGTACAAGCGCGCTTTTGGTACATGCCTTGGTAGACCTCTTCCTCAGTCATATAGGCATCCTCGCGACCCTTGTTGGGGTGGATCGTGTTGTCGGTCTCGATGCTTATGCACCTACCATCGCGCATGTGAACGCGAAGAGGGCAGCCATCGAAGCAGCCGTTCTGTGAGCAGCTTGCGTACATGATCTCGTCGCCGTCATGTTTGGCTACTATTTCGGCCTGCACGCGCTCGAGTTGACCTGCAGCTGGTGCCCATCTGTTCTCTGTTTGTGCCATTCTAACCTCCTTCTCAGAAGTACTCGCGGCGGGGGATCCCGCCAGGGTCTCGACGCTCCTCTACGCCGACAGCCCTCTGGATAAAGCAGCCTCGCATTGGATCTTACGGTTGATTTGGGGGTGTGTCCCCCCTACGAAAAGAAGTGGCGACCCCATGATTTCCTCATACCCACGCTATGACGCCGCTTGTGGATTCTTTCTTTTGTTTTCGTGCCATTTGTGATCGTTGTCGATGCTTTCCTTTTCTGTGGCATCAATTATCTTTGCTATGGATAAACAAGCTATCTCTTTTGCTCTGACACTTTGCGCTCGGGCAAACTTCTGATTCGCTACTTTCCCTGTATAATCGGAGCATTGAGAGAGAGGGATAGTGTGAACATCCGATACCTGAGGGAATTCCTCGTGTTCCAACAGCATTTGAACTTCACCGCTGCGGCGAAAGAGCTCTTTATATCGCAGCCGGCCCTAAGCAATCACATAGCCTCACTCGAAAACGAGCTGGGCGTTCCTTTGCTGAAACGCGGTTCGACGTTCACCCTTACCAGCGCGGGAAGGGCGCTTGCCGTAGACGCCCCGCAGCTGCTCATGCTGCATGATGCCATCATCGAGAAGTGCCGAGATGCGGACGCAAACGGCGGCACTTTGACCATCGCCCGCAACCACGGCACAAGAAGCAGCAATGAGGACAATTTTGACATCCTCCTTTCCGGCTTCATCAAGGAGAAGCCGGGTATCTATATACGTGATGTCATATGGGACGAGAGTTCGGCTTACCGTACGCTCTCGAGCGGAGAGGCCGATTGCGTGGCAGTAAACTATTTCCCACCGGCCGAGGACGTCGCGAAAGGCGTTAAGTTCGTTGCCGCACCGAACTTCGTGAACGGGCGCTTCAGGCTCTGGTGTGACAAATCTCATCCATTGGCGAAGAAGGGCAGCGTCACATGGGATGAGATCGATGCTGTCAAAATGGCCTTCTCGATAGAGCAGAGAATCGTCTCAACAAACGCGCGGGATCTTTGCGCAAAGCTCGGAATCAAGCTCGAGTCTCGCACGGTGCCCGATTTCGGCTGGGGTTACCTGCGGGCTCTCAAGAAAGACGAGATCATGCTCCTCGACAACGGCTTCGAGGGATACCGATCCTTTGAAACGTTTCCAAATCGCGTCCTCGTATCCGTTGAGGGGCGCTTCAGCGAAAGCCTACTGCACATTGCCTATCTGGAGGAAAACGAAAATCGTGCCTTCCGCATCTTCCTCGACTACATAGAGCAGCAGCGCGAAACTCCGTACTATACGCACCCGGAAGAGATCTGCTGATCCTGACGAGACGAGTCTTGGGAGCAGACGACGAAACGATGCGAATCAGGCCGTCATCTGCTCCCATGTGGTCGGCCAATGAGTTCCTTGGGCGTGCACAAGCATTTCGTGGAGCGGTGACAGGAAAGCCGTCTTCTATAATGCATACCAAAGCAGCCTCCTTTTTCCTCGAAACATCCAGCCGGAGTTCATCGCCGAGTCAGACGACGCGGCGCGAAAGGAGACTATCATGGGTCGATTGGACGGCAAAGTCGCCATCATCACCGGAGCAGCCCACGGCATGGGCCTCGCGGCAACCAAGCTTTTCCTCAAGGAAGGCTGCAAAGTGCTCGCCCTTGACATCAACGCAGATACGGTCAGGGAAAACCTTGAGGTCATTGACTCGCCCGACCTCGCTTCTGTGGTGTTCGATGTCCGAGACGCAGCGGGCTGGCCGGAAGTCGTCGAGCAGGCCGTGTCAAAATTCGGAAAGGTCAACGTCCTCGTCAACAACGCAGGTATCGCCTCCAACCCCACCAGCATCGTTGACATGACGATGGAAACCTGGGAGGAGATCGTGGAAACCGACCTGTTCGGTGTATTCTACGGCATGAAGTTCACCATTCCCGCCATGATCGAGGCGGGTGGCGGCTCCATCGTAAACGTCGCCTCGACAGCCGCCATACGCGGCGGCATGGCTGACGGCGGAAGCTGCGCCTACGCTGCGGCAAAGGGCGGCGTAACAGCCATTACCAAGAGCATCGCGAACGCCTATGGAGCGAGCAATATCCGCGTCAACGCCGTTATTCCGGGCCCCACAAACGCTGCGCTCGAAGGAGGCGCCCTTGGCGGCATCTCCGATGCTTGGACTCCCGAAATGCTCGAGGCCTACATGAAGGCGCTCGTCGCGGCGATGCCCCTGGCGCCTCACATGGCAACCATGATGGTGGAGCCGATCGACCTCGCCTATGCATATCTCTATCTTGCATCGGATGAGTCTCGCTTCGTAACCGGAACTGAAATTGTTGTCGACGGCGGCATGATCAGCCACTAACTTTCCGCCTGCCCAAACCAGCTACAAGATCCGTCTCGAAACTTCGAACTGCAACATATTGCAAGGAGATCATCATGAATACCAATTTTGCCCATGCGGCGCTCACTGTCAAGAACACTGATCGTTGCCTTGAGTTCTACTGCGGGCTCCTGGGCATGAAACTCGATATTGACTTCGGCATGCAGCCTGCCGACATCAAGACGAACGTCGAGGGAAGCCAGATGCGCGTGACCCTCATAGCCGACGCAAACGGCAACCAGGTTCTCGAGACATTCGAATTCATCGATGCCGAACAGCGTCGCTTCGAGGACAAGTGCCGCCACACCGACTATTGGTGTCCGCATATTGCGCTCACCGTGGACAATCTGAAGGAAGTGTACGACAAGCTTGTCGACGCCGGTATCGAGGTGAGCATTCCCTTCACCGACGTTGCAGGGTACAAATTCGCCTATGTCTACGATTACGATGGATTCCTCGTGGAGCTCATCGACGCATCCACCTACTAGGAGCCGGATCTGCTAGGACTCTTCCGCCCCAAGACGCGTAGCGCGGTCCTTGATGCGCTTTGACAAGGCTTGCGCAGTCGCATAGCAGATCGTCGGATGCTCCCCATACCTTGTCTTCGATTTGGCGGAGTGGGAACAGAGAGGGTTTCCACTCCGTAGCTTTGCGTCTTAGGTGCCATTTGCCATGCTGGTCTGCTTTTCGGTCGCAGCCGAAACAGGCAAACCAACTCTCTCACACATCTACCCGAAAACCCTTGTGCTCCGCAACCATTCGAAGCGCCTCGATAATGCAATAGCTGCCTACGAGGCAAGGCTCGCAGAGAGAAATCTGTCTGACACCCCGTTTCGTATGGTTAACTTACTTTATGGACGCGGAAGCGCACTGCAGACTTCATTTTTGCTCATTTCGAGAAACTCTAGCCGTATAGCGAGTCGTGGCCTATCCCGACGGAGAAAGTGCTGTGGCGGCAAAGCAGTTCGCGCTGCTTTCGAAAATGATGATCGGGCGTGACTCGTGATACTTGGACAGCGGCCACAAAAGAGGAAGCGCATTTTCCGAAGAGAAGCGTTCGAGTTGAGGAGCTCGGCTGTGGCTTAGGAGAGGACCCGGGACGGATCGCCGTGCCGGGTCTTTTGCTATACTGGGGTAAACACGCCACTTTGCAAGGAGCCCGCATGCTGCCTTACTTCAAGCGCTACGTCATCATCTGCTGCGTCGCCGCGGCCGCCGTCCCCCTCGTCGCCTCGACCATCTGGCCGCTGATCACCGGGCAGATCATGGCGGCGTCCCTGCCGGGGCTCATCACGCTGCTCGTGCTGTTCTTCGGCACCATGGCCGTCATGCAGCGCGTCATGGGCATGAAGGCGCAGGCCGAGACCGAGCGCCTCTTCGCGCTCTACAACGAGCAGTGCGACCCGAACGCGCTCATCGACCAGGGCGCGCCCGTCGCCGAGCTCGTCGAGCCGCAGTGCGGTGAGCTGCCCTCGTGGTTCATGTCGTACTACGCCCAGGCCCTGCTCGACGCGGGCCAGGTCGAGCGCGCGCAGGCCGTGAAGGCGACGCAACTCGGCGGCGTGGCGAACCTCAAGAAGCCCGAGGCCCGGGCGGCCGTCGTGGTGAACATGGTGCCCCTCGCGCTGAAGCTCGACGAGCCCTCTGACGTGCTCGGGCTCATCGCGCAGGGGGAGGGGCTGCTCGAGGGGCTCGCCGATGACGCGTCCGCGCAGCGCCGCGCGTATCTGGCCTCGCAGCGCGAGCTCGTGGATGCGCGCGTCGCCGAGGACCCGCAGGGGCTGCTCGACTTGTGCGAGCAGGTGCGCGCGAACGCCGACCACCCCCTGCGCCTGCGCGTCGAGCGCGCGTGGGACGAGGCGCAGGCATGCTACCGGCTGGGCGACGCGGCCCGCGAGCGCGCCTGCCTCGAGTTCGTGGTGGGTCACGGCAACAAGCTCGCCCTCGTGACGCCCGCCCGCGCCCGCCTCGCCGCCTTAGGCGTGTAGGGGCGGCCATCTGCCAGAAAGAGCGCTCCGCCTTCGCGACGCCGCGTCCAGCAAAACGGACGCGTCTCGCCAGGGCTTTGGCGCCGCGCGAGCCAGCGTGAGGCGCTACGTACGGTGCGGTCCGACGCGGGCGGGCGTGGCGTCGTCATGGCGCCCCGCCCGCTCGTGAAAAACTTGGCGCCGAGGGGTTACGCACGCGGGGGAAACGTGGCATACTGGATCAGTCCTTTAAATGCGGTACAGAGAGACCGACAAGGTACAAACCAAGTGCATCACCTGCGCGCGGCCGCGCGCGGCGAAGATGCGAAGCGGGGAGAGCCTTTGTCAGTCGCAGGGGCTCGTTTTTTTGCCCTGCGACGGCGGGATGAACGCGGCGGACAGGACGCGAGCGCAGCGAGGAGCGTGAGGCGCGCGGGCGGCGGGCGCAGGCCCGGGCACGTGAGCGCAGCGCGAGCGCAAGCGGCCTGACGGCGGGGGATTCGGTTTCGTCTGTGCGCACTCGAACCAGAAGGGAGTGTGTATGAACGAGAACAGCCTGGTCAAATCCGTTTGCATGGATGCAAGCGAGATCGAGCGATCCATCACGCGCATTGCGCATCAGATCCTCGAGGCCAACAAAGGAGCTCAAGGCATCGCGCTCGTGGGCATCGTGACCCGCGGCGACCTGCTTGCCAAGAAGCTCGCCTGCAAGATCGAGGAGATCGAAGGGGTGAAGGTGCCCCTCGGCAAGCTCGACATCAGCTTCTACCGCGATGACTTCATGACGCATTTCGCGCCCGAGGTCCACTCCACCGACATCGCGTTCGACATCGACGGCATCACGGTCGTCCTCGTGGACGACGTGCTCTACACGGGCCGCACCATCCGCGCCGCGCTCGACGCGCTCATGGACATCGGCCGCCCGGCTGCCGTGCAGCTCGCCGTCCTCGTCGACCGCGGCCACCGCGAGCTGCCCATCCGCGCCGACTACGTGGGGAAGAACGTGCCCTCGTCCGCCGACGAGAGCGTGCGGCTCTTCCTCGAGGAGGTCGACGGCGTGTCAGCCGTGGAGATTCTTGCAATCGAACCGGGCTCCCGCGCGGGCTCGGCACCCCTGGGAGGTGAGTAGGGCATGGGCTTCAACCACAAGCACCTGATCGACATCACGGAGTACTCCGCCGACGACATCATGACCATCCTCGAGACGGCGGTGCGCTTCCGCGAGGTCAACGAGCGGCGCATCAAGCAGGTGCCCACGCTCAAGGGCTTCACCGTCGTGAACATGTTCAACGAGCCCTCCACGCGCACGCGCTCCTCCTTCGAGATGGCCGAGAAGCGCCTGAGCGCCAACAGCCTCAACTTCGGCGGCTCGTCCACCTCCACGGTCAAGGGCGAGAGCCTCGTGGACACGGTCGAGACGCTGTGCTCCTACAAGGTCGACATGATCGTCGTCCGCGACAAGCACGCGGGCGTGCCGCGCAAGATCGCCGACGTGTCGGGCGTGCACGTGATCGACGCCGGCGACGGCAAGCACCAGCACCCCACGCAGGCCCTGCTCGACCTGTACTCCATCTGGCAGACCAAGGGCGACCTCGGCAAGCTGCACGTCGGCGTCGTCGGCGACATCGGGCACTCCCGCGTGTGCGGCAGCCTCATCCCCGCGCTCAAGATCATGGGCTGCGAGGTCACGGTCATCGCCCCGCCCACGCTCCTGCCGGCGCGCCCCGACGTGCTCGGCGCCGACCACTGGACGAGCAACCTCGACGAGGCCCTGCCCGAGCTCGACGTGGTGTACATGCTGCGCATCCAGCGCGAGCGCCTCGAGGGGGCGCCGTACCCGAGCCTGCGCGAGTACAACATGCTCTACGGCCTCACCGAGGCACGCGAGCCCCTCATGAAGCCCGACGCCATCGTGTGCCACCCCGGCCCCATCAACCGCGGCGTCGAGCTCGACTCCTACATGGCCGACCACCCGGAGCGCTCGGTCATTCTCGACCAGGTCTATGCCGGCATCCTGACCCGCATGGCCGCCCTGTACCTGCTGCTTGGAGGGAGCGAAGATGGCATTGCTGCTTAGAAACGCGCACTTGGTCGACCCGCAGGTCGGCCTCAACGAAGTCGCCGACGTGCTCATCCGCGACGGCCGCATCGTGGAGATCGGGCACGACCTCGACATGCCGAAGGGCGTCGAGCGCGACCTGGCGGGCAAGACGGTCGTCCCGGGCCTCGTGGACATGCACGTCCATCTGCGCGAGCCGGGCTTCGAGCAGAAGGGCGACATCGCCTCCGAGACGCGCGCGGCGGCCAAGGGCGGCTACACGGCCGTGTGCTCCATGCCCAACACCAAGCCGGTGGTGGACAACGCGGTGGCCGTGGAGTACGTGAAGGCGCGCGCGGCCGCGGTGGGCAAGTGCCGCGTGCACGTGTCCGGCGCCTGCAGCCAGGGCCTCAAGGGCGAGACGCTCTCCGAGATGGGCGACATGGTCGCCCACGGCGCGGTGGCCTTCACCGACGACGGCCGCGGCGTGCAGGGCGCGGGCATGATGCGCCGCGTCATGGACTACGCGAGCCAGTTCGGCCGCGTGGTCATGAGCCACTGCCAGGACGAGGACCTCGTCGGCGAGGGGCAGGTGAACGAGGGCGTGGCGTCCACGCGCCTCGGGCTCTTGGGCTGGCCGGCCGAGGGCGAGGAGCTCCAGATCGCCCGCGACATCGCGCTGTGCCGCCTGACGGGCTGCCCGCTGCACGTCCAGCACATCTCCACCGCGCGCGGGCTCGACCTGGTGCGCGCCGCGAAGGCCGAGGGGCTGCCCGTGACCTGCGAGGCCACGCCGCACCACCTGTTCCTCACCGAGGACGCCATCGGCGACGACTACAATACCAGCTTGAAGGTGAACCCGCCGCTGCGCACGGCCGCTGACGCCGCCGCGCTCGTCGAGGGCGTCATCGACGGCACCGTCGACGCCATCGTCACGGACCACGCGCCGCACACCGACTTCGAGAAGGACCGCGAGTTCGAGCTCGCGCCCTTCGGCATGATCGGCCTGGAGACGGCGCTCGGCCTCATGGTCACGAACCTCGTGAAGCCGGGCCGGATCACCTGGGAGCGCCTCGTGGAGCTCATGAGCGTCGCCCCGCGCGAGATCCTGCGCGTGGAGCCCGTGCGGATCGAGCCGGGCAGCGTCGCCGACCTCACGGTGATCGACCCCGACGTCACCTGGACGGTCGACGTCGCCGACTTCGCCTCGAAGGCCAAGAACTCCGGCTTCGTCGGGGCCGAGCTCACGGGCCGCGCGACGGACGTGTACGTGGGCGGCTACGCCACGCTCGAGGACGGCGCCATCGTCGAGTAGCCAACGCGCGCCTGCGCCCGACGGCATGGGGGCAGGCGGCACATGAGTAGTTCGGCGGGGCCGGGCACGAGCCCGGCCCCGCTGTGAGAGGGAAAGGGTAGCGCATGAGCGAGACAAGCGAGCGACTGCTCGCGGGCACGTCCAAGCCCGCCGGCACGCCGGCTCTCCTCGTATTGGAAGACGGCGCGGTTTTCAAGGGAACCGCCTGCGCGGCGCGAGGGGAGGTGTTCGGGGAGATCTGCTTCAACACGTCGCTCGAGGGCTACCTCGAGGTGATCACCGACCCGTCCTACGCGGGCCAGATCGTCACCATGACCTACCCGCAGATCGGCAACTACGGCGTGAACCTGGACGACTGCCAGTCTGACGCGCCCGCCCTGCGCGGGCTCGTGGTGCGCGACATGTGCGCCACGCCGTCCAACTGGCGCAGCGAGATGAGCCTGCCCGAGTTCCTCGCCAAGAACGACGTGGTGGCCGTCGAGGGCGTAGACACGCGTGCGCTCGTGCGCCACGTGCGCGACCACGGCGCGCAGCGCGCGGTGCTCTCCACCGAGGACGCCAGCGCGGAGAGCCTGCTCTCCAAGGTGCGCGAGAGCGCGTCCATCGTGGGCGTGAACCTGGCGGCCACGGTGTCGTGCGAGGCGGTTCACGCCTTCGACTCGGTGCCGACCAGCCACGCCTTCGCCGTCGAGCCCCCCGCCCCCAAGCGCTACCGCGTGGTGGCGTACGACTGCGGCGCGAAGCGCTCCATCTTCGAGAACCTCGTGCGCGTGGGCTGCGACCTCACCGTGGTGCCGTGGGACACGCCGGCGCCCGAGGTGCTGGCGATGGAGCCCGACGGGGTGTTCCTCTCGAACGGCCCCGGCGACCCCGAGGCCGTCGAGGGCACGTACGCGCAGGTCGAGCAGCTTCTGGGCAAGGTCCCGGTGTTCGGCATCTGCCTGGGGCACCAGATGATCTCGAAGGCCGCGGGCGCGTCGATCGAGAAGCTCAAGTTCGGGCATCGCGGCGGCAACCAGCCGGTCATGAACCTGCGCACGGGGCGCGTGGAGATCACGGCGCAGAACCACGGCTTCGGCCTGGTGTGGCCGAGCCTGGGGCCGCTCGTGCCGGAGCTCTCCGAGGGCTTCAAGGGGCATGAGGACGACCTGCGCTTCTGGGCGCGCGCCCAGTGCGCGCCGGTGGTGCGCAACGAGAAGTTCGGGCGCATCCAGCTCACGCACGTGAACCTCAACGACGGCACCGCCGAGGGCATCGCGTTTCTGGACGTCCCCGCGTTCTCGGTGCAGTACCACCCCGAGGCCTCGCCCGGGCCGACTGACGCGCACTACCTGTTCACGGCGTTCACGCGCCTGATGGACGGGCGCGAGGACTACCTCGACATCGACATCGCGGCCGACCGCCTCGAGGGCTGGACGTTCGCGGGCGATGCGCGCGAAGAGGGCTCAGGCAACGCAGGCGAAGGCAAGGTGAGCGAGTAATGCCGAAACGTGAAGACATCAAGTCCATCCTCGTCATCGGATCGGGCCCCATCGTCATCGGCCAGGCATGCGAGTTCGACTACTCGGGCGCGCAGGCGTGCAAGGTGCTCAAGGCCGACGGCTACCGCGTGGTGCTCGTGAACTCCAACCCGGCCACCATCATGACCGACCCCGAGCTGGCCAACCGCACCTACGTGGAGCCCATCACGCCCGAGTTCGTGGAGAAGGTGATCGCGCGCGAGGAGGTCGACGCGCTGCTTCCCACCCTCGGCGGGCAGACCGGCCTGAACACGGCCGTGGAGCTCGCGAAGTCCGGCGTGCTCGACAAGTACGGCGTCGAGATGATCGGCTGCGACCTGGCGGCCATCGAGCGCGGCGAGGACCGCAAGCTCTTCAACGAGTGCATGGAGGAGCTCGGCATCGAGACCGCGCGCAGCGGCTACGCCTACTCGGTGGCCGACGCCGAGGCCATCGTGGCCGACCTCGGATTCCCCGTGGTGCTGCGCCCCTCGTTCACGCTCGGCGGCGCGGGCGGCGGCATCGCGCACGACCTCGACGAGCTGCGCCTCATCGTGAGCCAGGGCCTCGAGCTCTCGCCGGCGGGCGAGGTGCTCGTGGAGGAGTCCATCGAGGGCTGGAAAGAGTTCGAGATGGAGGTCATGCGCGATCGGGCCGGCAACGGCATCATCATCTGCTCCATCGAGAACTTCGACCCCATGGGCGTGCACACGGGCGACTCCATCACGGTGGCGCCGGCCCAGACGCTCTCCGACGTGGAGTACCAGCGCATGCGCGTGGCGTCGCTCGCCATCCTGGAGAAGATCGGCGTGGAGACGGGCGGCTCGAACGTGCAGTTCGCCGTCAACCCGCGAAACGGCCGCATGGTCATCATCGAGATGAACCCGCGCGTGTCGCGCTCCTCGGCGCTCGCGTCGAAGGCCACCGGGTTCCCCATCGCGAAGGCGGCGGCGAAGCTCGCCGTGGGCTACACGCTCGACGAGATCACCAACGACATCACGAAGGCCACGCCCGCGTGCTTCGAGCCCTCCATCGACTACTGCGTCGTGAAGGTGCCGCGCTTCGCGTTCGAGAAGTTCGCCGGCACCGACGACACGCTGTCCACCCGCATGAAGGCGGTCGGCGAGATCATGGCCATCGGCCGCACCTTCGAGGAGGCGCTCGGCAAGGCCATGCGCTCGCTCGAGAACAGCCGCGCCGGCCTCGGCGACGACGGCAAGGGCATCGAGGGCGGCTCCTTCGACGACTTCGAGGACCTGGTGCACCGCCCCACGGCCGAGCGCATCTTCTTCGTCGCCGAGGCGCTGCGCCGCGGCTGGAGCGCCGAGCGCGTCTGCGAGGTCACGCGCATCGACCCCTTCTTCATCGCGCGCATCGCCGACATGGTCGCCGTGCAGGAGGCCCTGCGCGGCATGAGGCTCGACGAGCTCGACGCTGACGCGTTCCGCGTGGCGAAGCGCTACGGCGTCTCGGACGCCCAGATCGCCCACCTCACCGGCTCCGACGAGCTCACGGTGCGCACCTGCCGCAAGATGCTCGGCGTGCGCCCGGCGTTCAAGACGGTCGACACCTGCGCGGCCGAGTTCGCCAGCTCCACGGCCTACCACTACAAGACCTACGACGCCGACGAGTCCGAGGTGGCGCCGAAGACGCGCAAGCGCGCGATGATCCTGGGCGCGGGCCCGAACCGCATCGGCCAGGGCATCGAGTTCGACTACTGCTGCGTGCACGCGTCCTACGCGCTCGCCGAGGCGGGCTTCGAGACGATCATGGTGAACTGCAACCCCGAGACCGTCTCGACCGACTACGACACCTCCGACAAGCTCTACTTCGAGCCGCTCACCTTCGAGGACGTCATGGACATCATCGACGTGGAGCAGCCCGACGGCGTGGTGGTCACGCTCGGCGGCCAGACGCCCTTGAAGCTCGCGCGCGCCCTCGAGGCGGCGGGCGTGCACGTGATGGGCACCTCGCCCGAGGCCATCGACCTCGCCGAGGACCGCGACCGCTTCTCCGCCATCCTCGACGAGCTGGGCATCACGTACCCGGCGGCGGGCATGGCCTCCACGTTCGAGGAGGCGTGCGCCGTGGCCGACCAGATCGGGTTCCCGCTGCTCGTGCGCCCCTCCTACGTGCTCGGCGGCCGCGGCATGGCCATCGTGTACGACGGCGCGCAGCTGGAGAAGTACATGGGCGAGGCCGCGAAGATCTCGCCTGACCACCCGGTGTACCTCGACCGTTTCCTCGAGGGCGCCGTCGAGCTCGACCTCGACGCGCTCTGCGACGGCGAGGAGGTCTTCGTGGGCGGCATCCTCGAGCACATCGAGATGGCCGGCATCCACTCGGGCGACTCGGCCTGCTGCACGCCGCCGTTCGCCCTGTCCGAGGCCGTGCAGGCGCGCCTGCGCTCCATCGCGCGCCAGCTCGCGCTGCGCCTCGGCGTGGTGGGCCTCATCAACATCCAGTTCGCCATCAAGGACACGGTGATCTACGTGATCGAGGCGAACCCGCGCGCGAGCCGCACGGTGCCGTTCGTGTCGAAGGCCACGGGCGTGCCGCTCGCGAAGGCGGCTGCGCGCATCATGGCGGGGGAGAAGCTCGCCGACCTGGGCCTGCCGGCCGACGACCGCCGGCTCGACCACTTCAGCGTGAAGGAGGCCGTCATGCCGTTCGGCCGCTTCCCCGGCGCCGACGTGGTCTTGGGCCCCGAGATGAAGTCGACCGGCGAGGTCATGGGCATCGCCCGCAACTTCCCGGCCGCCTACACCAAGACCCAGCTCGCCATCAGCTACGAGCTGCCCCAGGACGGCGTCGCGTTCATCTCGGTGAACGACCGCGACAAGCGCAACATGGTGCCCATCGCCCGCGACATCGCGCGCTTGGGCTTCGAGATCGTGGCCACCACCGGCACGGCGCGGGCGCTGCGCGCCGTGGGCATCGAGTGCGAGGAGGTGGGCAAGATCCACGAGGGCGGCACGTCGATCATCGACCGCATCGCCGCCGGCGAGGTGTCGCTGCTCATCAACACGCCGTTCGGCACCGCCACGCGCGGCGACGGCTACGAGATGCGCGCGGCCGCCGTGCGCCACGGCGTCACCTACGTGACCACGCTCGCCGGGGCGCAGGCCATGGTCGCCGGCATGGAGTTCATGCGCCACTCCGGCCTCGACGTGATCGCGCTGCAGGACCTTCCCCAGTGGAGAGGATAACGACATGACCTTGGTGAATGAGAAGGCGCGCATCCTGGCGAACGCGTGCGTGGGGCCGCGGCTGTGGCTCATGGAGCTCGAGGCGCCCGCGATCGCCGCGACGGTCGAGCCGGGGCAGTTCGTGCACATGAGGGTGCCGCTCATGCCCGAGCGCATCCTGCGCCGCCCGTTCTCGATCTACGCGCGCGACGCGCAGGCGGGCACGGTGGAGGTGCTCTACCAGGTGGTGGGCGCCGGCACCGATCACATGACCACGCTTAGGGCAGACCTCGCCTGCGAGCTCATGGGCCCGGTCGGGCGCGGCTGGCAGCCGCCCGCCTCGGCCCGGCGCGCCCTCCTGGTCGGCGGCGGCGTGGGGGCGGCGCCCCTGTTCATGCTGGCCGAGCAGCTCGTGGGCGCCGGCGTGCGCACCGACGTGGTCCTGGGCGCGCAGACGGAGTCGGCGCTCGCGTGCCGCGGGCGCTACGAGGAGCTGCTCGCAACCGGCGCGTCCTGCGGGTGCGCGGGCGCGCGCTGCGCCACCGACGACGGCAGCTTCGGGCGCGCGGGCTTCTGCACGTCGCTCGTCGAGGAGGCCCTCGCCGAGGCGGACGCGGCGGGCGAGCCCTACGACTACGCGGCCGTATGCGGCCCCGAGCCGCTCATGAGGATCGTGGCGGGCATGGCGGCCCAATCCGGCGTGCCCTGCGAGGTGTCCATGGAGAAGCGCATGGCCTGCGGCATCGGCGCGTGCCTGTCGTGCGTGGTGGACACGCGCGCGGGGAAGAAGCGCTCCTGCGTCGACGGCCCGGTGTTTCCCGCAGAGGAGCTGATGTGGTAATGGACGAGCGAAACGAGCAGAAGGCGGCGCGCACCCCGCGCGCCACGAGCATGAGCCTGGCCGTCAACCTGGGCGGGCTCGACATGAGAAACCCCGTGACCACGGCCTCCGGCACGTTCGCCGCGGGGCGCGAGTACCACGACTTCGTGGACGTGGCGTCGCTCGGCGCCGTCACCACGAAGGGCGTGTCGCTGCACGGCTGGGAGGGCAACGCCTCCCCGCGCATCGCCGAGGTGCCCTCGGGCATGCTCAACTCCATCGGGCTGCAGAACCCCGGCGTGGCGCACCTCAAGGAGCATGAGCTGCCGTGGCTCGCCGAGGTGGGCGCCACCACCATCGTGAACGTGTCGGGGCACAGCTTCGACGAGTACGTGTCCGTGATCGAGGCGCTCGAGGACGCGCCGGTGGACGCGTACGAGGTGAACATCTCGTGCCCGAACGTGGACGCGGGCGGCATGACCATGGGCTGCCACGTGCCGAGCGTCGAGAAGGTGGTGTCGCTCTGCCGCGCGGCGACGGCCCGCCCGCTCATCGTGAAGCTCACGCCGAACGTCACGGACGTCACCGAGATCGCCCGCGCGGCCGAGGCGGCGGGCGCGGACGCCATCTCGCTCATCAACACGCTGCTCGGCATGGCGATCGACGCGCGCCGGCGCCGCCCGCAGCTCGCGCGCGTGGTGGGCGGCTTCTCGGGCCCGGCCGTGAAGCCCGTGGCCCTGCGCATGGTGTGGCAGTGCCACAACGCCGTGAAGGTGCCGATCCTCGGCATGGGCGGCGTCACCACCGGGACCGACGCCGTGGAGTTCATGCTGGCCGGCGCCACGGCGGTGGCGGTGGGCACGGCGAACTTCATGAACCCGCGCGCGACCGTCGACGTGATCGACGGCATCATCGACTACTGCGAAGAGCAGGGCGTTTCGGACGTCAACGAGCTGATAGGAGCGCTTCAATGCTAACGAACGACCTCAACCCCAACTTCCGCGAGCTGCCCCAGCGCGACCGCGTCATCGTCGCGCTCGACTGCAACGCCGCCTGGGAGGCCATCGTCATGGCCGACGCCCTGGTGGGGAAGGCGTCCTGGGTCAAGGTGGGCATGACGCTGTACTACGCCGAGGGCCCGGCCATCATCCAGATGTTCAAGCGCCGCGGCTTCAAAGTGTTCCTGGACCTCAAGTTCCACGACATCCCGCACCAGATCGAGGGCGCGGCGCGCTCGGCTGCGGCGAGCGGCGCCGACATGATCACCATGCACACGGTGGGCGGCCTGGCCATGATGCAGGCGGCTCAGCGCGGCGCGGTGGCGGGCGCGGCCGAGATCGGCGCCTCCGTGCCGGCGACGCTCGGCATCACGGTGCTGACCTCGATGGACGACGAGGCCCTTGCCTCCACGGGCGTGACGCGCCCCCTGCGCGACCAGGTGCTCGCCCTGGCCGACCTCGCGCGCAACGCCGGCATCTCCGGCGTGGTGGCCTCGCCGCAGGAGGCGGCGGCCCTGCGCGAGCTTCTGGGCCCGGACGCGTTCATCGTCACGCCCGGCGTGCGCCCCGCCGGCGCCGCGCTGGGGGACCAGAGCCGCGTGGCCACGCCGGCCGAGGCGTTCGCCGCGGGCGCGTCGCACATCGTCGTCGGCCGCCCCATCACGCAGGCGCCCGACCCCGCCGCGGCCTTCGACGCCATCGCCGCCGAGCTCGAGGGCTAGGCGCCTCCCTCGACGCTGATCGCGCCTTCTCGCCTGCTGAGCCCCGCGCGGGACGAGGGCCTGCCCTCCCGCGCGGGGCTCCTTTTCGCGCAGGAGGGCTCCACCTGTAGAGGATTTGTGATGGAAATGTTAATTTTCCCAGTTCAACACCTGATTCATCCATAATATGGGCGCTTGAGTTGCCCAGGGGCGCGCACGTGGCGCACTAAGCGGCCTCAAGCAGGCATTTCACGTACTGACGTGCGCCCGCCGGGACCACGTAACCTGCAATCCGAGTTTGGTGAAAGAAGAAGGAGACAGATTCATGGCTATCCCCCAACTCAGCCCTGAAGCACGTGCGGAAGCCCTTGAGAAGGCGAAGGCCGCCCGCATCAAGCGCGCCGAGGTCCGCGAGGACCTGAAGTCGGGCAAGCTCACGATCGAGCAGGTGCTCGACATGAAGGAGGACCCCATCGTGGGCCGCATGAAGGTGTCCACGCTCATCGAGACGCTTCCGGGCTACGGCAAGGCCAAGGCTGAGAAGGTCATGAGGGAGCTCCAGATCGCCGAGAGCCGCCGCCTGCGCGGCTTGGGCGACCGTCAGCGCACTGCCCTGCTGGAGCGCCTGGGCTAGTTCATGCGGCGCGGCAACCTCTTCGTCATCTCAGGGCCGTCAGGTGCCGGCAAGGGCACGCTGGTGGCCCGCCTGCTCGACGTCGTGCCTGACGCGTGGGTGTCCGTCTCGGCCACCACGCGCGCCCCGCGCGACGGGGAAGCAGAGGGCGTGCACTACTTCTTCAAGTCCGAGGACGAGTTCATGCGGCTCGCGCGCGAGGGCGGGCTTCTGGAGTGGGCGCGCTACGCAGGCAACTGCTACGGCACGCCGCGCGCCTCGGTCGAGGAGCACATGGCCGCGGGCGACCAGGTCATCCTTGAGATCGACGTGCAGGGGGCCTTCCAGGTGCGCGAGAAGATGCCCTCCGCGCACCTCGTGTTCATCGAGCCGCCCTCGCTCGAGGTGCTCGAGCAGCGCCTGCGCGGGCGCGGCACCGAGGCCGAAGAGGCGGTCAAATCACGCCTTGACGCGGCCGTGGTGGAGCTTTCCCGCAAAATGGAGTATGATATACGGCTGGTAAACGACGACCTTGAGCTTGCCTTGGGCGAGCTGGTCGCATATGTGAACGAGCAAGCCGACAACCCGCGAGGATAACAGTCTATGAGCATTATCGAACCTGAGATCGACGTTCTGCTGAACGAAACCGAGAACGACCGCTTCCTGCTGTGCGCCTTGGCCTCCAAGCGCGCGCATGACATCAACGACATGATGCGCGGGCAGCGCGATCGCGCCATCCAGCTGCAGACCGCCGTGGAGATCGCGCGCGCGGCGGACAAGAAGCCGCTCTCGATGGCCTTCACCGAGATCGCCCGCGAAGAGGTCTCCTACGACCCCGAGTCCATCGACGCCAAGAACCACTAGCAACCGCTAGCCGGCTTCGCTGCTGACGAGGCAGCGAAGCCGCTCGACGCTGCGAGGGCCCCTGACCGCCCAGCTGCTCGCCTTGAGCGCTTCGCGCACAGCTTATGCGATCGAAGCGCTTCCGCGACATCTGAGCGGTCAGGGGCCCTCGCGCTGGCTTGGCTGACGCTTTTCCCTCCTTCTCTTCCTTTGCGAGGTGCAACATGCCGGAATTCCAACGCATCGTCCTGGTCCACTACCACGAGATCGGCCTCAAGGGGCACAACCGCGCGAGCTTCGAGATGCGCCTTCTGCGCAACCTCGAGTCGCTGCTCGGCGCGTTCCCCGTGGTGACCATCCACCGCATCGCCGGGCGCCTGCTCGTGTTCCTCAAGGAGGGCACGAGCCACGACACGGCGAACGCGTGCGCCGACGCCATCCTCGGCGTGCCGGGCGTGGCGCGCGTGTCGTGCGGCTTCAAGTGCGAGCGCGACCTCGACGTCATGGGGACGGCGGCGCGGGAGGCGCTCTCCGAGGCCGGCAGCTTCGAGAGCTTCAAGGTGAGCGCGCGGCGCAACCACACCGACTTCGCCATCGACTCCATGTGCATGAACCGCGAGATCGGCTCGGTTCTGTGCGAGGCGTTCCCCGATAAGAAGGTGCGCATGAAGGACCCCGACGTCACGGTCGGCGTCGAGGTGGTGCAGAACGCCGCGTACGTGTACGCGCGCAGCGTGCGCGGCATCGGCGGGCTGCCCGTGGGGAGCTCGGGCGTGGTGGTGAGCCTCCTGTCCTCGGGCATCGACTCGCCGGTGGCCCTGTGGCGCATGGCGCGACGCGGCGCGGTGTGCGTCGGCGTGCACTTCTCGGGGCGCCCGCAGACCTCCGACGCCTCGGAGTTCCTCGTCGACGACATCGCGCGCGTGCTCGAGAAGACGGGCTGCATCGCGCGCGTGTACGTGGTGCCCTTCGGCGACTGCCAGCGCGAGATCTCCGTGCTCGCGCCGCCGTCGCTGCGCATCATCCTGTACCGCCGCCTCATGTTCAAGGTGGCCGAGCGCCTGGCGCGCCGCGAGCGCGCCGGGGCGCTCGTCACGGGGGAGAGCCTGGGGCAGGTGGCCTCGCAGACGCTCGACAACATCCGCGCCACCGACGCCGCGGTCGACCTGCCGGTGTTCCGCCCGCTCATCGGCACTGACAAGATCGAGATCATCGAGCAGGCGCAGCGCTTGGGCACCTTCGAGATATCCTCGCAGGACGCGCCCGACTGCTGCACGCTGTTCATGCCGCGCGCGCCCGAGACGCATGCGAAGCTCGCCGACGTCGAGGCCGCCGAGGCGCAGCTGCCGATCGAGCAGTGGGTCGAGGAGCTCGCCGAGGCCGCCGAGGCGCACGACTACGCGTGCGCGGCCTACAAGCGCCGCAAGAAGGAGGCGTCAGCGCACGTCAGCTGCGCTTGACGTATGGCTGACGCGTGAGGTGGCGACGCGGCCGGCGCGCTCGGCGCATGCGGCCGCGATGCGGCAGGCGCGTCAGCTGCGCGCGGTCGTGGCGCGTCAAGTGCGCCAGATGCATGCGGCTGTGGTGCGGCACGTACGTTAGATGCGCGCGGTTGAAGCGCGAGCGACGTGCGGTGTGCGTGCGACCATGACGCGTCAGGCGCGCCTGGATCATGCCCGATGAGCGGGGCCCTCGCGTGAGGGCCCCGCCACGTTTCCGCCGTCTTTCTGCCCGACGGCGCCGCTACCCTGTCCTTGGGAGACGAGGGAAGGGGAGCGCATGGGATTCCAGGACTCAGCTTACTCGTGGCGTGCGCGCCTGCATCTGGGAGGGGCGAAGCCCGCGGTCATCGCGGGCGTTCTTGCGTCCGCGCTGCTCATCGTGCTCTGCGCGGCCTTCGGCGCCCTTGGCGCAAGCGGCTCATCCTTCGAGATCGTCAAGGGCTCAGCGGACGCCTCAGCCTCCGAGGCCGCCTCCTCCGCGTCGGCTGCCGCAGAGGAGGCGCCGCAGATCTGCGTGCACGTGGGCGGGTGCGTGGCGCACCCCGGCGTGTGCTACCTGCCCGCGGGGGCGCGCGTCGCCGAGGCCGTCGAGGCGGCGGGCGGGTTCGCCGACGGCGCGGCGCATGACGCGGTGAACCTCGCACGCGTGCTCAGCGACGGCGAGCAGATCATCGTGCCCTCGGCTGACCAGGCGGCTGCCGTCGCGAGCCCGAGCGCCGATGCGGGGGGCGCGGGCGGCGCGCCCTCAAGCGCGGCGGGAGGGCGCGTCAACATCAACACGGCCGACGTGGCGCAGCTGGTGACGCTCGACGGCGTCGGCGAGGCCACGGCGCTCAAGATCGTCAAGGACCGCGAGGCGAACGGCCCCTTCAAGACCATCGAGGACCTCAAGCGCGTCTCCGGCATCGGCGACAAGAAGTTCGAGGGCCTCAAAGACCGCATATGCGTGGGGTAGCGGGCCGCGAGGCCCCCGAGCCGGGGGCGGCGGACCATGAGGCGCCCGGCTTGGGGGCTGCGGGTTTTGGGACGCCCGGGCCGGGGGCGGCGGATCAGGCGGATAACAAGGCGCCCAGATCGGAAGCAGCGGGTTGCGTGCCGCCCAGGCCGAGCGTGCCTCCGCTGCTCGTGGTCGCGCTCGCGCTGTGGGCCGCCTGCGCGGGCGCCTACACGCTGCTCGGCTCGCTTCCGAAGCCGGCGGCGGGCGCCTTCGGCGTGGCGGGCGCCGCGCTCTCCGCCGCCTGCGGCGTGCTTCTGGCGCGTCGGCGCCGGGCGGCGATATGGTGCGTCCTGCTCGGGCTCTGCCTGGGCGCCTGCTGCGCCGGATGCGGCGCGTACGCCGTGCGGGCTGCGTCCGAGCCTCTCGTCGGGAATGCGCGCACGTGGACGTTCACGCTGGCCGAGGACGCGCGCTCGGGCTCCTTCGGCGCGCAGGCGCTCGCGTGGGCGCAGGATGATGCGGGCGCGCGCGTGAAGGTGAGCCTCATGCTCGGCGAGGATGCCGGGATGCTCCTCGCTGGCAGCAGGCTCGAGGCCACGTGCGCCCTCGAGGAGGCTCCCGAGGAGCGCCAAGCCTTCCTCTGGGGCGAGGGCGCGTGCGCCACGGCGCGCGCGAGGTCGCCTCGGATGCTCGAGGACAGAGGCCCGCTCGCGCCCGTCCGCGCCCTGCGCATGCAGGCCATCGGGGCGCTCGGGGCCTACGGCGGCGCGCAGGCGGGCATCCTGCAGGCACTCGCGTGCGGGTACCGCGACACCGTCAGGGACTCAGGCGCCTACGCGCGCTACCAGGCGGCAGGGCTCGCGCATCTGGTGGCGGTGTCGGGCGCGCACCTCTCCCTCGTCGTCGCCCTGCTCGGATGGGTGCTCGGCGCCCTGCATGCGCCCCGCCCTGCGCGCCTGGCGCTGAGCGCGGGCGTGGTGGGCGCCTACCTCGTGCTCGCGGGCGTGCCGCTCTCAGCCCTGCGCGCCGCGGCCATGGTGCTGCTCGCCCTCGTCGCGCCTGCGGCAGGGCGGCGCGCCTCCTCGCTCAACGCGCTCGCGCTGAGCATCATGGCCTTCGTCGCGCTCGATCCCTCCGCGTCTGTCTCGGCGTCGCTCTTCCTCTCGGCGGGCTCCGTGCTCGGCATCGTGCTGTTCGCGGGGCTCTTCCGCTCGTGGCTCGCCCCGCTTCCGCGCGCCCTGCAGGGCCCGCTCGCGCAGCCCCTGGCACTCGCCGCGGCGTCGAACCTGGTCACGCAGCCCTTCTCAGCGGCGCTCTTCGCGCAGCTTCCCCTCGTCGGGCTCGTGGCCAACGTGCTCGCGGCACCGCTCTTCACGCTCGGCTGCGTGGCGAGCCTCATCGCGGGCGTCGTCTCGTGCGCGTTTCCCGCGGCGGCGCCCCTCGCCGTCGGGGCGGCGCGCGCGGCGTGCCTGCCACTCGAGGCGCTCGTAGCCCTCTTGGCGCGCCTGCCCTACGCCTGCGTCGCCGTGGACCTCTCCCTGGCACCTGCCGTCGCGCTCTCGGCCGCGGCGTGCGCGGCGCTTTGGATCGCCTGGCCCCAGCCGCGCCTGCGCACGCTTGCCGCAGGCGGCGGCGTCCTCGCCGCAGCGCTCGCGCTCGCCTTGGTGGTGGCGCCCTCCTTCCGGGGTGACGAGATCATCATGCTCGACGTCGGCCAGGGCGACGCCTTCGTCGTGCGCAGCGGCGGCGCGTCCGTGCTCGTGGACACGGGGAACCAGGACGCGCTCCTGCGCAGGGCGCTCGGGCGCAACGGGGTCTACGGCGTCGACGCGCTCATCGTGTCGCACGCCGACGACGACCACTGCGGCAGCATGGGAGTGCTCGAGGGCGTCGCGCACACGAGGCGCGTGTGCGTCGCCGCGGGCGTGCTCACGTGTCCCTGCGTTTCCTGCGAGCGCCTGCGCCTGCAGGCGGAGCGCCTCGCAGGCGCGCAGGGCGTGTGCGGCATGGAGCCGGGGGACGCCCTGGAGGTGGGGAGGTTCACGCTCAAGGCCGTCTGGCCGCATGCGTTTGCCGACGAGGGCGGCAACGCCGACAGCCTCTGCGTGCTCGCCTCGCTCGACGCCGACGGGGACGGCGCGGCTGACTGGACGGCGCTCTTCTGCGGCGACGCCGAGTCCGAGCAAGTGGAGCGCATCGTGGACGAGCAGGGCCTGCGCGGCGTCGACGTCCTCAAGGTGGGCCACCACGGCGCCCGCGTCGCGCTCACCGAGAAGCTCGCCGCCGCGCTCGCTCCGCGCGTGGCGCTCATCAGCTGCGGCGCCCACAACCGCTACGGCCATCCGAGCGAGGAGGCCCTCACGCGCCTTGGGGCCGCAGGCGCGCGCATCATCAGGACCGACCAGACGGGTGACGCCCGGCTCTCCTTCGCCAAGGGCTCCCTCCGCGTCACCACCGAGCGCCCTGGATGAGAAGCGGTGAGGTTCGGCTCGCTTCCCGCGGCAAGAGCCGGGCCTCTGCCGCCCCGTCCGCCACCTCTCAGGTTCCTCGCCGTTGTCCTGCGGGACGGCGCCGCGCTTCGGGTACAATGGGATGCATGACAACCCCGAAGAACACCGAGCTGCTCCCCGCCTACCTGGTGGTGGGGGAGGACGCGCTGAAGCGCGCGGCGGTGCTCGCGCGCCTGCGCACGCGCATGGAGGCGTACGGCGACCTCTCCTTCAACTCCGAGGACCTCAACGGCGAGGCGGTCGCGGGCGCCGATGTCGTCACGGCGTGCAACACCATGCCCTTCGCCAGCGAGAAGCGCCTCGTCTACGTGCGCAACGCCGACAAGCTCAAGAAGGCCGACTCCGAGGCGGTGGTGGCCTACCTCAAGGCGCCGAGCCCCACCACGGTGCTCGCGATGGAGGCCGAGAAGCTTGCGAAGAACACGCGCCTGTACAAGGCGGTCGCCGCAGTCGGCAAGAGCGCGGTCATCGACTGCACGCCGCCGAAGCGCTACGAGCTGCCGCGCCAGGTGCGCGCCATGGCCACCGCACACGGCGTCACCTTCACCGAGGGCGCCGCCTCGAAGCTCGTGGAGCTCGTCGGCGAGAGCACGGTGCACCTCGACAACGAGATCAAGAAGATCGCGCTGGCGCACCGCGGCCGCGACGCCGTCAACGAGAACGAGGTGATCTCGCTCGTCGCGCGCACAGCCGAGGTGAAGCCGTGGGAGCTCGTCGACGCGTTCGCCGCGCGCGACCTCGAGAAGTGCCTGCGCTACCTGCAGATGATGGAGTCGGCGTCGCCCCACGCGCTCATCGCCATGTGCGTGAACCGCACGCGCGAGCTCCTCTGCGCGCAGTCGCTCATGCGCCGCGGCTCGGTGGCGCAGCTTCCCCGCGCGCTCGGCATGCCCGACTGGAAGTGCAAGCACCACGCCACGTGGGCGCGCCAGTTCACGTCCTCCGAGCTGCGCCGCGCCATCTGCACCGCCCGCGACGCCGAGCGCGCCATGAAGAGCGGCGCCGACCCGGACGCGGCCTTCTGCGACTGGCTCGTCGCCACCCTCAAGCGCTAGGCGGCAGCTTGCGAGCGCGCTTGCGCCGCACGCCCCTTCGCACGCCATCCCACGCGCCCACCTGCGCCATCCCACGCGTCCGCCCGCACGAGCGCCCCTCGCTCGCATGAGCTCCCCAAACGAAGCAGGGCCCGCGACTCATGGTCGCGGGCCCTGCGTCAGCCTTGCTGCGGGCGCGTGCCGCCCGGCGCGATGAAGCTACTCAGCCGCTTCATCAGCCTCGGCGGCCTCGGCCTTGGCAGCCTCCTCGGCCTCCTTGGCCTTGCGGGCCTCGGCAGCCTTGACGGCCTTCATGTGGGCCTCGCGGCGCTTCGCCTTCTCGGCGGAAGCGGCGGCCATGGCCTCCTTGCGGGCGGCCTTCGCGGCGGCCTTCTTGCTGCCCGTCTTCTCCTGCTTCTTGGGCTCGGGCTTCACGTAGGCGGCGCGGTCGGCGTCGGTCACGATGGTGTTGGCGAGCGCCATGATGCCGCTCTTGCGGTTCGCGGCCTGGTTCTTGTGGATGACGCCCTTGGAGACGGCCTTGTCCATGAGGCGGCAGGCGGCCAGCGCGCGGGCGTACGCCTCGGCGCCGTTGCCCTCGGCCACGGCGTCCTTGACGTGGCGGGTGGCCGTCTTCAGCTCGGCCTTGACGGCGCGATTGCGCATGCGCGCCTTCTCGTTGGTGATGATGCGCTTCTTCTGCGACTTGATGTTTGCCATTTCGATCCTCCTTGTGAATCAACGCGTTGAGCAGGTGGTCAGCGACCGGGCGCATCAGCGCTGCAGGAGGTGGGTGCACGTGAGGATTCCGGGGCGGGATGCCAACGGGCGCGCGAAGAGGCGCGCAAGTGCACGCTCGCTCAGAGAGAGGGAGCGTGCTCAAGGCAGGCGGGATTTTCTGCCTTGCGACCGTTTGGTCATCCAGCGACTCGAATCCTCATGTGCAGCCACGTCTGCGGATGGGGCACGCTTCGGCATGCCCGCACGTATCGCTGAATACGCAAGGCAGTAGAATACCAGAGAAATTGCGCGCAGGCACGAAGAATGTGAAAAAAATCGCGCATGTCACGATACAATAGCGTCTCGACTGACATAAGAGACAGGCGAGGCGCGCAGCGAGCCCGCGCCTACATGAGGAACACGCCAGAGGAAGATACATGAGCTTCGACCCCTCCCACATCAGGAACTTCTCCATCATCGCGCACATCGACCACGGCAAGTCCACGCTGTCCGACCGCATCCTGGAGCTTACGGGCACGGTCTCGGCGCGCGACATGCAGGAGCAGCTGCTCGACTCGATGGACATCGAGCGCGAGCGCGGCATCACCATCAAGAGCCAGGCCGTGCGCGTGAACTACACGGCCGACGACGGCGAGACCTACCAGCTCAACCTCATCGACACCCCGGGGCACGTCGACTTCACCTACGAGGTGTCGCGCTCGCTGGCGGCGTGCGACGGCGCGGTGCTCGTGGTGGACGCCACGCAGGGCGTCGAGGCGCAGACGGTGGCCAACGCCATGATGGCCATGAACGCCGACCTGGAGATCATCCCGCTCATCAACAAGATCGACCTGCCCGCCGCCGACCCCGAGCGCGTGCGCGCCGAGATCGAGGACGGCCTGGCGATCCCTGCCGACGACGCGGTTCTGGCCAGCGGCAAGACGGGGGAGGGCGTGCACGACCTGCTCGAGGCCGTGGTGTACAACATCCCCGCGCCCGTGGGCGACGCCGCGGCGCCCCTGCGCGCGCTCATCTTCGACAGCTACTTCGACCCCTACCGCGGCGTGGTGGCGCTCGTGCGCGTGGTCGACGGCTCCATGCGGAAGGGCGACCGCATCCGCATGATGGCAACGGGCACCGAGGTGCTCGTGGAGGAGGTGGGCGCGCGCCGTCCCGCGGAGACGCCCCTGCCCGACCTCTCCGTCGGCGAGGTGGGGTACTTGGTCACGGGCCTCAAGGACGTGCGCCAGGTGAAGGTGGGCGACACCATCACGCTCATGGAGGGCGGCGTGGACGAGCCGCTGCCGGGCTACCGCGAGGCCAAGCCCATGGTGTACACGGGCCTGTTCCCCATCGACGGCGACCAGTACGAGCCCCTGAAGGAGGCGCTCGAGAAGCTCTCGCTCAACGATCCGGCGCTCATCTGGGAGCCCGAGAAGTCGCACGCCCTCGGCTTCGGCTTCCGCGTGGGCTTCCTCGGCCTGCTCCACATGGAGGTCATCAAGGAGCGCCTCGAGCGCGAGTTCGGCCTCGACCTTCTGGCCACGGCGCCCTCGGTGGAGTACCACGCGTTTCGGAAGGGGACGGGCGCGTGCGTGTCGCTGCACTCGCCGCAGGAGATGCCCGACCCCGGCGAGCTCGACCGCATCGAGGAGCCCTACCTCAAGGCCAAGGTGCTCATCCCGCCCGACTACGTGGGCGCGGTGATGGACCTCACGGTGGCCCGCCGCGGCACCTTCGTCACCATGAACTACCTGTCGCCGACCACGGTGGAGATGCTCTGGGAGATACCCCTGTCCGAGCTCATCATGGACTTCTTCGACAAGCTGAAGTCCAACACGAAGGGGTATGCGAGCCTCGACTACGAGTTTCTGGGCTACAAGCCCTCTGACCTCGTGAAGCTCGACATCCTGCTGTCGGGCAAGCCCATCGACGCGCTGTCGTTCATCGTGCACCGCGACAAGGCGTACGACCGCGGGCGCGTGCTCTGCGAGAAGCTCAAGGAGATCATCCCGCGCCAGATGTTCGAGGTGCCCATCCAGGCCGCCATCGGCGGGCGCGTGCTCGCGCGCCAGACCGTGAAGGCGAAGCGCAAGGACGTGCTCGCGAAGTGCTACGGCGGCGACATCTCGCGCAAGCGCAAGCTGCTCGAGAAGCAGAAGGCCGGCAAGAAGCGCATGAAGGCCATCGGCAGCGTCGAGGTGCCGCAGGAGGCGTTCATGGCCATCCTGAAGGTGGACGAGTAGCCTGCGAGCTGGCGTCGCCCGCTGGCGGCTTGGGACGCCGAACAGCTCCGCGCGTCGCGTCGGGGGTCTGGGTGGTATTCGATCGCTCGGGCAGTCCCGGGAGGTGCGGCGGGAGCCCGGGCAGAGCTCAGTCGCTCGGACAGTCCTGCTCGCACGGAAGCGCCGCCGGCGCTTCCGGCTCGTGCGGAACTCGCTTGGTGAGCACCGCCCGGGCTCCCGCCGCACCCTGCGAGGGGATGCGGTTTCGCGCTAGGCGAGGTCGTCCCTCACGAAGTGCGTCATCACCTTCGGCTCGATCTCGGGCGGCGTGATGCCGGCCTCGCGCGCCGCTTCGAGGCTCTTCAGCATCCAGGCCATGTTGCGGCCGAGCTGGCGCATGGTGTGCAGGCCCTCGCCGTCGCGCTCCGCCTCGCCGGGGGTGCGCCCGTAGGCGAGGCCCCAGTAGGTGCTCGAGACCACCGGCATGCAGTTGATCTGGAAGTACTTGTTGATCTGGTCGGCCGCCTCCACGGCGCCGGCGCGCCGCGCCACGCCCACGCCCGCGGCCGGCTTGAAGCGCAGGAGCGACCCGCCGGCGTAGAACATGCGGTCGAGCAGCGCGATGAGCGAGCCCGCGGCCCCCGCGTAGTACACGGGCGAGCCGACGATGATGCCGTCAGCCGCCGCGGCCTTCCCGATGAGCTCGTTGCAGCAGTCGTCGTCGAACGCGCAGCGGCTCTCCCCGCTGCGCGCGCAGGCGCCGCAGGCGATGCAGCCGCGGACCGGCTTGCTGCCGATCCAGGCGATCTCGGCCTCGACGCCCTCGGCGCGCAGCGCGGCGGCCGCCTCCTCGAGCGTGCGGTTCGTGTTGCCCTCCCGGCGCGGGCTTCCGTTGATGAGCAGGACCTTCATGCGTCTCCTCGTCTCTCGTCGCTGTTTCGTCCAAGCGCCATTGTAGCGCTTGCGCAGCCAGTTCGGAGCAGAGGCTGTCAGCTGCGATGCCATGCTGCGGCGCAGAAGCGGGCTCATCGGAGGAGCATGCCGCCTGTCTGACGCCGTGGCCGCCTCTCGCTTCTTCGGCGAGCCGGATTCCCCGCGCTGCCTGGCTTCTGCGCAAAGGGGCGCGTAAACTACCCTTGTCTCATCTTGAGGGGAGGGCGCGTGATGTACAGCTGCGATGAGCCGGGCTTCGTCCGATACGACGCCGCGGCAACCGCGTACCTGATGTCGAAGGACAGGAAGCTGGCGCGGGCCATCGAGGCCGTCGGCAGCATCCGCCGTCCCGCAGACGGGGACGTGTTCGCCTCGGTCGTGAAGAGCATCGTCGGCCAGCAGATCTCGACGTCGGCGCTCAAGACCGTCCTCGGCCGCCTCGCGGTGAAGGCCGGCGACCCCGTGACGCCCGAGGCCGTCGGCGCCCTGAGCGTTGACGCCCTCCAGAGCTGCGGCATGACGTTTCGCAAGGCGGGCTACATCAAGTCCTTCGCCGACGCGGTCCGATCAGGCGAGTTCGACCTCGACGCGCTGGCGCGCATGGGCGACGAGGAGGCCGTCAAGGCGCTCACGTCGCTGAGGGGCGTCGGGAGGTGGACGGCGGAGATGGTCCTGATCTTCAGCATGAACAGGATGAACGTGTTCGCCTTTGACGACGTCGGCATACACCGCGGGATCCGCATGGTCTACCACCACCGCGACGTCAGCAGGGAGCTGTTCGAGAGGTACCGCCGGCGCTTCAGCCCCTACTGCACCGTCGCGAGCCTGTACTTCTGGCAGATATCGCACATGGACGTCCCCGGATACGACCGCGACTACGCCCCGAAGGGGCGCTGACGCGCCAGCAAGCGGTGTTTCGGGGTGATTCTGCGCAGGTTCGGCACGGAGGACGCGATTTGGGGTACCCTGACAGTCTCTGGTGAAACCGACGGCGAAAGCGACAAGGAGACCCATGAAGAGCACCCGGGAATACGACTGGCTCAACGACCCCTTCGACGAGAAGAAGTGCGCCGAGGAGCTTGACCGCGCCCGCTCCCGCGGCATGCGCGGCGCGGGGTGCGCGCTCGCGGTCGTCGTCGCCATCGCCGTGGTGCTCGTAGCCGTGTTCGTGGTGATCGTCGGCTCAATCGGCAGCGGCGCCTCGATCTAGGGCGCCCGCATGGCTCTGTTCGGCAAATACGAGGTGCTGCTGGCGCCGATGGCGGGCGTGAGCGACGTCGCGTTTCGCACGCTGTGCCTGGAGCAGGGGGCTGACCTGGCCTTCACCGAGATGGTGTCGGCGAAGGGGCTCTCGTACGCCAACGAGAAGACGCGGCATCTGCTCGCGCTGGCCGCAGGCGAGAGGAGCGTGGGCGTGCAGCTGTTCGGCCACGAGCCCGACACCATGGCGAGCCAGGCCGCCTGGGTGGAGGACGAGCTCGGCGAGGCGCTCGCGTACCTCGACATCAACATGGGCTGCCCCGCGCGCAAGATCGTGAGCAAGGGCGACGGCAGCGCGCTCATGAAGGCCCCGGACGTGGCGGCCCGTATCGTGCGCGCGGTGAAGGCCGCGGTGGCGCACCCCGTCACCTGCAAGTTCCGCCGCGGCTGGAGCGAAGGCGAGGAGACCGCGCCCGAGTTCGCGCGGCGCATGGAGGACGCCGGCGCCGACGCCGTCTGCGTGCACGGGCGCTACGCCGCCCAGCTCTACCGTGGCAGCGCCGAGTGGGGCGCGATCGCGCGCGTGAGGGAGGCCGTGTCCATCCCCGTGGTGGGCAACGGCGACATCCGCTCAGGCGCCGACGCGGTGCGCATGCGCGCGGCCACCGGCTGTGACGCGGTGATGATCGCCCGCGGCGCCGAGGGCAACCCGTGGCTGTTCTCCCAGGTGAAGGCCGCGCTGGCGGGGGAGGCGGAGCCCGCGTGCCCCGACGTGGCGGCGCGCCTGTCCATGGCGAGGCGCCATGCCGCGCTGCTCGCGTGCCGCGAGGGGCGCAACATCGTGCGCATGCGCAAGCACGCCATGTGGTACGTGGCGGGGCTTCCCGGCGCCGCGGCCGCGCGCGGCAAGATCAACTACTGCACCACGCTCGAGGACTTCGGCCGCGTGTTCGACGAGCTCGAGCAGATTGCGAGCGAACATGCCTCATGACCCGTACCAGGCGCTCTACCTCCACGTGCCGTTCTGCGTGAGCCGCTGCCTGTACTGCGACTTCGCCACGCGCGCCGTGCCCGCCGACGACCCTCAGATCACGCGCTACGTGGAGGACCTCGTGATGCAGATCCGCCGCGCGGGCAAGCAGGGCGAGCTCGCGGGCGTGGAGACGGTGTACGTCGGCGGCGGCACGCCGAGCCACGTGGGGTCGCGCCACCTCTCGCAGCTGCTCTACGCGCTCGGGCTGTCGATGCACCTCACGCCTGAGATGGAGTGCACCGTCGAGTGCAACCCCGAGAGCCTTGACGAGCGCCTCGTGCGCGACATGTGGGCGCTCGGCGCGAACCGGCTGTCCATCGGCGTGCAGAGCTTCGACGACCGCCTGCTGCGCGTGCTCGGCCGCGCGCACACGGCTGACGAGGCCCGACGCGCCGTCGACGCCGCGCTCACGCGCTTCGAGAACGTGAGCGTGGACGTGATGTGCGGCCTGCCCGGGCAGTCCGCCGAGGACGTTCGCGCGAGCGCGGAGGAGGCCGTGCGCCTCGGCGTCACGCACGTGAGCGTGTACCCGCTCACCATCGAGGACCACACGCCGTTCGCGCGCATGGTGATGCGCGGCGAGCTCATGGAGCCCGACGACGACGTGGAGGCCGAGCACATGGAGGCCGCCGCGGAGGTGCTCGAAGGCGCGGGGCTTCACCGCTACGAGGTGGCGAGCTACGCGCGGGAGGGCTTCGAGAGCAGGCACAACACCGCCTACTGGACGGGGAAGCCCTACCTCGGGCTCGGGCTGTCGGCCGCCACGATGACGCAGAACGCCACGCGCCGCATGCGGCGCCAGGACGGCCAGGTGACCGACGACCTGAACCCCGCGCAGATGCTCGCCGAGGACCTCATGCTCGGCATGCGCATGTCGCGCGGCGTGAGCGACGAGCTTTTGGCGCGCGCCTCGGCGCTCCTGCCCGCCGCGCGCGGCGTGTTCGAGGGCCTTGCGCGCGACGGCCTGGCCGTGCACGAAGGCGGTCGCTGGCGTCCCACGAGCCGCGGCTGGCTGTGCGGCAACGAGCTCTACGGGCGGATCTTCGACCTCGCCCCGTAGCGCAGGCGCACCCGAGGCGCCGTGCCGCGTACACGTCTGCGCCGAGGCGCCGCGCGCCTGCGCATTATGGCGCTTGCGTTGAATTTTCGGCGGTTCCCTCCAATCGTTTAGCACTCGGGGGCCGAGGCTGCTAAAATGCTGCGAGAGCTTGCGCTGCGCGGCCTGCGTCCACGTGCCCGCAGGCAGGAGAGGAGAAGGCAGAAGGCCGGAAGGCGGCCAAGCGCCGAAGGAGGAGTGCCGTGCTATCCGACAGGCGGCAGCGCGTGTTGAGCGCGCTCATCGAGGAGTACGTCGAGCGGGCGATGCCCGTGGGGTCGCGCACGCTCACCGAGCGCTATCAGCTCGGCGTGAGCCCGGCCACCGTGCGCAACGACCTGTCCGCCCTCGAGGACGCGGGCTACATCACGCAGCCCCACACCTCCGCCGGCCGCATCCCCACCGACGCGGGCTACCGCGCCTTCGTCGACGAGCTTCTGAGCCACGGCCTCGCCGCCGAGGAGCACCCCCACCGCGACATCGTCGACGAGCTGCGCGCAAGCGCCAGCGAGCTCGACGCGCTCATGGAGCAGACCTCGGCCGCGCTCGCGCGCCTCACCGACTGCCTCTCCATCGTGATGGCGCCGTCGTTCTCCGCGCACATCCGCCAGCTCTCGCTCATCTCGCTGTCGAACTACCGCGCGCTCATCGTGATCGTGGCCGAGGACGGCCGCGTGGCGAACCGCAGCGTCGCGTTCGCCGAGGAGGTCACGCCTGACGAGCTCGCCGGCGTGCAGAACCTGCTCGGGCGCCTGTTCGCCGGGAAGTCGGTGCGTGAGCTGCGCGAGGGGTTCGACGCGCCGACCTACGAGGCCCTGCGCGACCCGCTCGTGCAGCTCATCCTCGACGAGGTGATCGCGTGTCTGCAGGAGAACAACATCGGGCGGGCGCACCGGCTCGGCATGAGCTCGCTTCTGCGCAAGCCCGAGTTCAGCAGCTCGAGCGCCCTCCTTCCCCTCGTGCAGGTGCTCGAGGACGACTCCGTGCTCCTGCACGTGTTCGACGAGGCGTCCGCGCCCGCGGAGCCCGCGCAGGCGCCTGACGACGCGCCCGGCGCGGAGGGGGAGCACGTGATGGTGCGCATCGGGCGCGAGAACGCGGCCGTCGAGCTCTCCGGCGTGTCGGTGATCGCAAGCACCTACGGCCGCGGCGAGGGCGAGGGCATCGTCGCCGTCATCGGCCCGACGCGCATGGACTACACGCGCGTCATCCGCGCCGTGCGCGCGGCCCAGCACGTGCTGAGGGACGAGTGAGGCGAAGGCGCGGGCGAGAGCGACGGCGGGGGAGACCCCTCGAGGCAGCAAGGTAACAAGGCGCGGCCGGTTTCGGGGCCGCGCGTTCGAGATAGGTGACAGAAAGGCATTACGAACCCATGGCTAAAGACTTGTACGAGGTGCTCGGCGTTTCGCGGGACGCCTCTGAGGCTGAGATCAAGAAGGCGTTTCGCCACAAGGCGCGCGAGCTGCACCCCGACGTGAACAAGGCTCCCAACGCGGAGGACCAGTTCAAGGAGCTCAACGAGGCGTACGACGTGCTCTCCGACGCGAACAAGCGCGCGCAGTACGACCGCTTCGGCACCATCCCGGGCGCCGCGGGCTCGAGCCCGTACGGCGGCGGCAGCGGCTACGTCGACTTCGAGGACCTCTTCGGCGGCGGCTTCGGCGGCATGGGCGACATCTTCTCCACCTTCTTCGGCGGGAGCGCCGGGGGCGGGCGCACGGTGCGCAAGGAGGGCCGCGACATGGGCATCGGGCTGCGCCTGACGCTCGAGGAGGTCGCGCGCGGCGTGAAGAAGGAGATCGTGTACGACCGCCTGGCGCCGTGCCCCGACTGCGACGGCTCGGGCCTCGGCGAGGGCGGCCGCGAGGTCACGTGCCCGGAGTGCAGTGGCAAGGGCCGCGTGGTCACCGTGCAGCGCACCTTCCTCGGCGACATGCAGTCGTCCTCCACGTGCCCGAAGTGCCACGGCACGGGCTCGTCCATCGAGAACCCCTGCCCGGAGTGCGAGGGCCAGGGCCGCGTGCCCGACCGCCAGAAGGTGTCGGTCGAGGTGCCCGCGGGCGTCCGCGACGGCCAGCAGCTGCGCGTGTCGGGCTTCGGCGAGGCCGGCATGCAGGGCGCGGCGGCGGGCGACCTCATCGTCACCGTGCGCATCCAGCCGCATGAGTTCTACGAGCGCGACGGCGAGGACCTGCACGTGCAGGTGAGCGTGCCCATGGTCCAGGCGGCGCTCGGCGCCGAGATCGAGGTCGACGGCATCTTCGACGACGAGGAAGTGCCGGTGCGCATCCCCGAGGGGACGCAGAACGGCCAGGTCATCCGCTGCAAGGGCTTCGGCATGCCGCGCCTGCGCTCGGACGCGCGCGGGGATCTGTACGTGCACGTGGAGGTGGAGATCCCCCGCCGCCTCTCGAAGCGCGAGCGCGAGATCCTCGAGGAGCTCGCCGACGAGATGGGCGAGGACGTCTCGGAGGCCCGCTCGCCCCTGCAGAAGCTCCGCGACATGTTCTAGCCTGAAGGACCCCGGCCGCCGCTGGCCTCGCCGACGGCGCTCGCCTTCCTCCCGTTGCAAAGGAGACTCCTTGTCCCTCCACCAGTTCTTCCTGGATGACCAGGTGCTCGCCGGCGAAGGCGCCGCGGTGTTCCCGCTGCGCCTCGCGCCCGACGACGCGCGCCACGCCCGCGTGCTGCGCCTCGCGCCCGGCGAGCACGTCGCCGTGGTGGACGCGGCGCGCGACTACTTCGAGTGCGAGGTCGTCTCCTTCGACGACGCGGTGCCGCTCGTGCGCATCGCGCGCCGCCTCGACGCGCCTGACGACGGCCCGCGCGTGATCCTGCTCCAGGGGCTCGCCAAGGGCGACAAGATGGAGACGGTCATCCGCCATGCCACCGAGGTGGGCGTCGAGGCGTTCGTGCCCTTGAAGTGCGCGCGCTCGGTGATGAAGGTGGACGCCAAGAAGGCCGCTGCGAAGCGGAGCCGCTGGCAGGCCGTCGCGAAGAGCGCCGCCATGCAGGCGGGACGCCGCGCGGTGCCCGAGGTGAGCGAGCCTCTGGGCCTGCCCGAGGCGTGCGAGCTTGTGGCGAACGCCACCGCCGTGCTCGTGTGCTGGGAGGAGGCGCCCCAAACGGCGACGATGCGCGCGGCGCTTTCCGACGCGCTGGCGCATGCGGGCTGCGCCGTGGCGGCCGACGCGCGCGTGGCCGTGGTGGTGGGCCCCGAGGGCGGCCTTGCCCCCGAGGAGGTGGAGCGCCTGCTCTCGTGCAACCCCCGCGCGCGTCTCGTGTCGCTCGGGCCGTCCATCCTGCGCACCGAGACGGCCGGCGTCGTGGCGCCGGCGCTCGTCCTCTACGAGCTCGGCGGCATGGGCAACGCGGGCGGCGCGCTCGGGGCGTCTGAGGCGCTCGGGGCGGGGGGCCTCTGATGCGGTTCGCCGTGGTCAACCTGGGGTGCAAGGTGAACCGCGTGGAGTCGGACGGCTTCGAGCGGCTCCTTCTGGCGGCGGGCGGCGTGGAGGCCCCGCAGGAGGAGGCCGACCTCATCGTGGTGAACACGTGCACGGTCACCGCCGAGGCCGACAAGAAGACGCGCAAGGCCGTCCGCCATGCGCTGCGGGCCAACGCGTCGGCCCGCGTGGCGGTCACCGGCTGCGCCGCGGCCATGGACGAGGACGCCTTCTCGTCCATGGACGCGCGCGTGAGCGTGGTCCCCAAGGCCGGCATGGGCCTGTGGCTCGCCGACGCCGCTCGCGCGGAGACGGGGCCTGCGGCGGACGAGGCCCCACGTGCGGGCGCGGGCGCCGCCGCCGCGGAGACACCCACGGCCTGCGAGCCTGGCCTCGCGCTCTTCTCGTCGCGCACGCGCGTGGGCGTGAAGGTGCAGGACGGCTGCGACAACGCGTGCACCTACTGCATCGTGCACGTGGCGCGCGGGCGCGCGACGAGCCGGCCGGCGCCCGAGGTCCTCGCCGAGGCCGTGGCGCTCGCCGCCTCGGGCGTGCGCGAGGTCGTGCTCTCGGGCATCAACCTCGGCTCGTATCGCTGGGAGGGCAAGGGCCTGGCCGCGCTGCTCGAAGAGCTCCTCGCCGCCACCGCGCGCCTGCATGAGCCCGGCGAGCCGCCGTGCCGCTTCCGCGTGAGCTCCGTCGAGCCCATGGACGTCGACGACGACTTCGCGAGCCTGCTCGCCCGCGCCGACGGGCGCGTCTGCCGCCACCTGCACCTGCCCCTGCAGTCGGGCAGCACCAAGGTGCTCCGCGAGATGGACCGCCCGTACACCGCCGAGGAGTTCAAGGGCCTCGTGGGCCGCCTGCGCGCGCAGGTGCCCGCGCTCTCGCTCACCACTGACGTCATCGTGGGGTTCCCCGGCGAGACGGAGGGGGAGTTCGCCGAGACGCTCGAGGTCGCTCGCGCCTGCGCGTTCAGCAAGATCCACGTGTTCCCCTATTCGCAGCGCGCAGGCACGCCTGCCGCCGCGCGCGCCGACCAGGTGCCGCCGCCCGTGAAGGCAGCGCGCGCCGCCCGCCTGCGCGCGCTCTCCGACGAGCTGCGCGCCGCCGACCGGGCGCGTCGCGCCGGCACCAGCGAGCTCGCGCTCGTGGAGGAATCCGGCCGCGCCATGACCGAGAGCTACCACGAGGCAACCGCCCCCGCCAACGCAAAGCCCGGCGCCCTGATCCAAGTGAAGCTCTAACATCATGCAGTCCAAAAAGGTTCTTCTTATATCCCTTGGTTTTAGTGATGTCGCAGGGGGTCCGGCGCCTCGGGAGCTCGGGCGGTGCTCACCAAGCGAGTTCCGCACGAGCCGGAAGCGCCAGCGGCGCTTCCGTGCGAGCAGGACTGTCCGAGCGACTGAGCTCTGCCCGGGCTCCCGAGGCGCTACCCGGGACCGTACGACTCTACGCTCTGCTACAATAGCCGCATGACCGATCAGACACAGATTACCCTCACCATCCCCGACAGCGTGAGCATGGCGCTCGTGGTCGGCGAGGCCGACGAGATCCTGCGCACGCTGCAGGACTCCTACGAGGCGCGCATCACCGTGCGCGGCAACGCCATCTCGCTCGTCGGCGACCCCGTCGAGGTGCAGTCGCTCACCGCCATCTTCTCCGACCTCGTCAAGCTCGTGAAGGGCGGCGACGTGCCCGACGCCGCGTACGTGCGCCACGCGCTCGACCTCATGCGCACGGCGGAGTTCTCGCCCACGGCGCTGCGCGAGGACGTCCTGCTCACGTACCGCGGGCGCGCGGTGCGCCCGAAGACCACCGGGCAGAAGCGCTACGTCGACGCCATCCGCGCGCATACCATCACCTTCGGCATGGGGCCGGCCGGCACGGGCAAGACATACTTGGCCATGGCCATGGCGGTCGCGGCGCTGAAGCGCAAGGAGGTCGGCCGCATCATCCTCACGCGCCCCATCGTGGAGGCGGGGGAGAGCCTCGGCTTCCTGCCCGGCACCCTCACCGAGAAGGTCGACCCCTACATCCGCCCGCTCTACGACGCGCTCTTCGACATGTGCGACGCCGAGCGCGTGAACCAGCTCATCGAGGCGGGCACCATCGAGATCGCGCCGCTCGCCTTCATGCGCGGGCGCACCTTGAACGACAGCTTCATCATCCTCGACGAGGCGCAGAACACCACCCCCGAGCAGATGAAGATGTTCCTCACGCGCCTGGGCTTCGGCTCGAAGATGGTCATCACCGGCGACGCCTCGCAGATTGACCTGCCGCGCGGGGCCTCGGGCCTCACGCGGGCGCGCAGCATCCTCGAGGGCGTCGACGACATCGCGTTCTGCACGTTCACCGGCAAGGACGTCGTGCGCCACTCGCTCGTGGCCGCCATCGTGGCGGCCTACGACCGGGCGGCCTCCGCGGCGAGTCGGTCCTGAGGCAAGGTGGAGAGGAGCCCCATGGAGATCTACGTCGACTACGCGCATCGCGCTGACGAGCTGCGCGCGCTGCCCGTCGAGGACCTCGTGCGCTTCGTGCTCGAAGCCGAGGAGATGCCCGAGAGCACCGAGGTGTCCGTGAGCTTCGTCACCGACGAGGCCATCGCCGCGCTGAACGAGGAGTTCCGCGGCAAGGCCGGCCCCACCGACGTGCTGTCGTTCGAGTGCGACGGCGCGGACGACGCGTTCGACGAGGCCCTGCTTCCGCCTGACGGCGCGACGGGCGCCGCATGCGACGAGCTTCCCTTCGAGCTCGGCGACGTGGTCATAGCCCCCGACGTGGCGCGCCGCCAGACCGACCTGTACGGGACCACCTTCGAGGGCGAGGTCACGCTCCTGCTCGTGCACGGCCTGCTCCACCTCGCCGGCTTCGACCACATCGCCGACGACGAGGCGGAGGAGATGGAGGCGCGCGAGCGCGAGATCCTGGGGCTGTGGGCCGATGCGGGGCACGAGGGCGTGCGCCACGTGCGCGACGACACCATCCGCGCCCGCGGCGAGCACTGAGGAGCGCGCATGTCCCGCCAGCCGAACATACCTGACGCGCCGGGCGCGCCTTCCCGCGCGGGCGCATCCGAGACGTCCACCGCGCAGGCCGCGCCAGCGCGCGACAGCGCCCCCGACGAGGCGCGCTTCGTGCGCCACGCCGCCGACAGCCGCGCCAGCGCGCACGCGCGCTTCACGCTCTTCCGCGCGTTCTCCTGCGCGTGGGAGGGCATCGCCTACGCCTTCACCTCGCAGCGCAACCTCAAGATCCACAGCGCGTTCGCCGTGCTCGCCGTGGCGCTCGGCTTCGCGCTTCGCATCTCGGAGGCCGGCTGGCTCTCCGTGGTGGTCTGCATCGCGCTCGTCATGGCGCTCGAGGTGGTGAACACGGCCGTCGAGTCGGTGGTCGACCTGGTGTCGCCCGAGTGGAACGAGCTCGCCAAGCGCGCGAAGGACTGCGCCGCCGGGGCGGTGTACCTCGCGGCGGGCGCCTCGCTCGTCGTGGCCGCGATCGTGTTCCTGCCGCGCCTCTGCGCGCTCATCCTCTAACGAGAAACGAGAACTGACATGGACCTGGACGCCTTCTTCGCCGAGAACCCCATGGGCGGCACGCCCGACGCCCTGCCCGACGGCTTCAAGTCGGGCTTCGTCACGCTCGTCGGCCGCCCGAACGCGGGCAAGTCGACGCTTCTGAACGCCGTCATGGGCAAGAAGATCGCCATCACCTCGGACACCGCGCAGACCACGCGCCACCGCTTCCGCGCCGTGCTCACGCGCGAGGGCTTCCAGATGATCATCGTGGACACGCCCGGCCTGCACAAGCCGCACGACGCGCTCGGCGAGGAGCTCAACACCTCGGCCATCAAGGCGCTCGAGGACGTCGACGTGGCAGCCATGCTCATCGACGCCTCGGCGCCGATCGGGCGCGGCGACGCGTGGGTGGCCGAGCAGGTGCGCGCGGCGCGCGGCGCGAGGAAGATCTGCGTGCTGTCGAAGTGCGACCTGGCGACCGAGGCGCAGATCGCCGCCCAGCGCGAGGCCGCCGAGGGGCTCGCCGACTGGGACGCCATGGTGGCGCTGTCGTCGGAGACGGGCTACAACGTGGAGGCGTTCGTGGAGGAGGTCACGTACTTCCTGCCGGAGGGCCCCGCGTGGTTCCCGCCCGACATGGAGACCGACCAGCCCCTCGAGGTCATGATCGCCGAGTTCGTCCGCGAGAAGATCCTGCGGGGCTTCCACGACGAGGTGCCGCACGCCATCGGCGTGGTGGTCGAGGAGATGGAGTACGTGCGCAAGACCGACCTGACGCGCATCTACGCCATCGTCTACGTGGAGCGCGACAGCCAGAAGGGCATCATCATCGGCAAGCGGGGGAGCGCCCTCAAACAGATCGGCACCGAGGCGCGGCGCGACCTCGAGCAGCTCCTGGGCACGCGCGTGTTCTTGGACCTGCGCGTGAAGGTGAAGAAGAACTGGCGGCGCGACGCCAACCAGATCCGCCGCTTCGGCTACGGCGAGGGGCTGTAAGCGCGCCCTCCGCTCGGCGCGCGGCGCTCGACGGCGGTGCGGCGCCGCGGGACTCTCCCGCTGCCGAGCGCCGTCCTCGGGCGTCCTTTTCGCAGGTGAACTTGATGTGAATTGGCAACGAAATTCATGTGGGGTTTCTTTTTGGCTATAATGGGCGCAGCCGTAACGAGGAGAACCCTTTCATGATATGCCCTAACTGCAAAACCGAGAATCGCGCCGAGGCCAAGTTCTGCGACGAGTGCGGGTTCGACCTGCGCACGATGGCTGCTGAAGCCGCGGCCGCCTCAGAGGAGTCTGCCGCGGCCGACGCGAGCGCGCAGGCCGCCTGCGCCGGGAAAAGCACGCCCGATGCGCCCGAGGCTGCGCCCGATGCATCGGCGCCGGCTGACGCGGCCCCCAACCAGGTGATCGCCGAGGCGCTCGGCGAGGTGCGCGCGCTGCGCGACGCCGTGCCGCCCGTCATCAAGGTGCCGTCCATCGTGTCGGTACCCGACATTGCACCTGAGGACGCGTCCGAGCTGGGTGCGTCGGAGCCCGCGAAGGCATCATCAGCGCCTGCTGAGGACGACGAGGCTCCGAAGGAGACCGCTGACCCCGATGGCGCTCCCGCGCCTGCGACGCCTGCGAAGCTTGACATCCCTTCGGTTGACAAGCCCGCGAAGCCCGCTGCCGAGGAGGCGCGCGGCGCAGACGCCAAGAAGCCCGAGGCCATCGAGCCCCGTCCCGACACCCCCTTCGCCGAGGCGCGCGCGATGTTCGGCCCCAAGGGCATCTCGGCCGAGGTGACCGCCGACCTCTCGGGGCTCGAGCGCCTCGTCGACTCGAGCTACGTGCCGCCCTCGTCGTCGGGTCGCGCCGGCGACACCATGGAGCTCCCGCGCATCGAGGAGGACCCGGTGCCGCGCGCCACCTCCTTCCGCGCCGAGGTCGACCGCAAGGAGGCGCGCCGGCAGAAGAGGGCGCAGCGCAAGCTCGAACGCGAGCAGACGAAGCGCGCCAGGGAGTTGCAGAAGCAGGGAGTCGTCGCAGCGCCGGGGACGCACCACGCGCTCGAGGACCTGCCCGTCATAGAGCCCGAGCCCGCACCTGAGGCCAAGGCTGCACCCGAAGCTGCGCTCGCGCCTGAGGTCAAGGCGGAAGAAGCGCCCGGAACCCCGATCGAGGCCGCATCCGCGCCTTCTCCTGAGCCTGAGCGCGCCGAATCCGCCGAGCAGGCTGACCAGCCGTCCACGTCCCGCAGCTTCGCCGAATCCGCCGACCGCGCTGACGATTCTGACAAGCCCGCCCGCCCTCGTCCCCGCAAGGCGGCCATCGCCGGCATCGTCATCGCCTGCGTCGTCGCCTGCGCGGCCGTTGCGCTTCTCACCTACAACGCCGAGCTCTGGGGCGGCAAGGTCATCCCCGACGTCGCCGGCAAGTCGCAGGCTGACGCGCGCTACCTGCTCGAGGAGAAGGGCTTCGCCACCCTGGCCACGCAGGTGAAGTCCGACGAGGTCGAGGGCCTCGTGCTCGAGACCGATCCGGCGGCGGGCGAGCGTGCGAGCAAGGGCAGCGAGATCACGCTGCGCATCGCCACGGCGCGCATCGTTCCCGAGGTCGTCGGCAAGCCGCAGGCCGAGGTGGAGAAGCTCATGGCCGCCGAGGGCTTCGAGCGCGTCGAGTACGCGCTCGTGAAGTCGAACGAACCTGAGGGCACGGCGCTGTCGGTCACGCCTGAGCCGGGCACGCGCGCGAAGGCGGGCGAGCCCGTCACGGTGGAGATCGCGCAGTCCTACACGGTTCCCGAGGTGAAGGACCTGTCTACCGCCGACGCGACGAGCGCGCTCGAGGCTGAGGGCTACGAGGTGACCACGGCTCCGTACAACACCGAGGACATCCCCGAGGGCACGGCCGTCTCCACCGACCCGGCGGCGGGCACGAAGCTCCCCTCGGGCTCGGCGGTCACGCTCTACGTGGCGCACAACCGCTCGACCGACCTCATCGAGTACACGCGCAACTTCTTCACCGACTCGCCGGTGATCACCTATGCGGGCAAGGTCTACAACACCAAGCCGAACACGCTCGAGCTGGCCTACGTCGGCGACGACACGGTGAGCTTCAGCATCCAGGGCGTCGAGGTCGGGTTCATCTTCGGCATCGCCGTGGAGAACCCAAGCGGGAAGGCCACGCTCAAAGGCTCCATCACCTGGGACGATGACGACAGCATCGTGTCGACGACCCCCGTGATGAAGCAGGGCGCCTGATCGGCCGTGGCCGCGCCCACCTACCGCGCCCGCGCGCTCGTCCTGCGCAAGACGAAGCTGGGGGAGAGCGACCTCATCCTCACGCTGCTCGCCGAGGACGGCAGCCAGCTGCGCGCGGTGGCGAAGGGCGCGCGCAAGCCGCGCAGCTCGTTCGCGAGCCGCCTCGAGCTCTACAGCGAGGTTGACCTCCTGTGCGCGCGGGGCAGGAGCCTCGACATCGTGAAGGAGGCGCGCCTTGCCAAGGCCCGCGACGCGCTGCGCACGAGCGTCGAGCGCGCTGCCGGGGCCGCGTGCGCCTCCGAGCTCGTCGAGCGCGTGTCGCTCGAGCACGTCTGCGCGCCGCGCCTCTTCGCCGCCACCGGCGTGGCGCTCGACTCGCTCGCGCGCGCCGGTGTGGCGCAGGTCCCCGTCATCACGGCGGCCCACCTGCTGAAGGCGTTCTCCCTCGCCGGCCTGCGTCCGAGCTTGGAGGCGTGCGTGGCGTGCGGGAGCCCGGCGGAGCCGGCGGCGGGGCAGGTGCGCTTCTCGGCCCCCGACGGCGGCGTGGTGTGCGCGCGCTGCGCGTCCCGCGTCCAGACGACGCTTCTGCCCGAGCAGACCCGCGCCTGGGCGTGCGCGCTCATCGCCTCCACCTTCGCCCAGATCGAGCAGATGGACGCGCCCGCGCAGGCCGGCGTCGACCTGCTCCAGCTCTGCCAGGCCTGGGCCGCCGCCCACCTCGGCGTTCGCCTCAAGTCGGTCCAGTTCCTCCTCACCTGCGGCCTGCTCTGAGCCTGTTCTCGCGGCGTGGCGTCTTCGGGGAGGGACGGCGCGACTTCGGGCGACTTCGGGCGAGACTCCCGCTCCGATCCCTTCGATTTCCCCTTGCTTTTGAGGTGTCGCTATCGTATACTCCCGTCTTTGACACCGGCGAACGGTAGTCGACTTCATATCCCCAGCTAACAGGCCTGTTAGCTGGGATTCAGACAGGTTTACCCTTTGGTACTTTTTACCTTGGCGCTGTGCGCGGCTGTGAGCACT